>JBBPZF010000588.1:0-4600 GCA_038199105.1 Chitinophagales bacterium
CAAACAGTAACAGAAAAAGACGAAGATAATATGAATAAATAACCTGCAATTATACAGGTAGTTTCGGCGTGATTACATTAATAGCAAGCGGAAGTTTATGAATAATTAATTTGAATAGCTGTAAACCTTTTCCAGAAAGGATAAGTACGCTTTATTTGGCTTCCGGTTTTTCCGCCAAGCAGAGAAAAAATAATATTAAAATAAAAATCAAAAATGGTTGATTTAAAAGAAATTTATTTTATTAGTTTTATGCTTCTTAAATCAAAATAAAAACCATGGCAAGGGCAATTAGAAAAACGGAAGTAGCGAGTAAACTGAAAACTTTAAACGAGCAATTACAAGAATATAAAGAAGAACTCAAAACGGTTCATCCCACTTTTAAAATATCAAAAAAGGGTAAAAGGCTATATAATATTAACGCCACTATTACCAAATTGGAAAGAGAAATTGATGAGTTGAAGAAAAGGTAGTTGCTTTTACAGATGTTCCTAAAAGCAATCTGCAGTTTAAAAATTTATTTTAAGTAAGCTTTTATAAATTTTTTAGAAATTAGCTGCCAGATTTTCAGCAGTTTTTTATTTGAAGAACATTGTAATAACTATTCTTTTTCTAGATTAACACATAAAATTTTCTTTGCTGAAGCCTCACTTAATTGTTAGTACATCCCTTTTCCAAAAATAAAATTCATTGCATAGTTTTGCCGCAAAAATAATTCAGTAGTAAATGGCATTTATTAAAGTTACAGAGCAGCATTCCCATTACAGGCACCTTGAAAAAATGTCGATTGCTGAAATAATTACCGGTATTAATAATGAGGACAAAGAGGTTGCGGTAGCCATACAAAAAGTACTTCCACAAATTGAAAAATTGACAGATGCGGTGAGCGATAAAATGCTCGCCGGCGGAAGGTTGTTTTACATCGGCGCTGGTACGAGCGGCAGGCTGGGCATTTTAGATGCAAGCGAATGCCCGCCAACCTACGGCGTTTCGCCTGGCCTCGTCATTGGCATTATTGCCGGTGGCCAAAAGGCAATTACCAACGCCGTGGAATTTGCAGAAGATGATACTAAACAGGGATGGAAAGATCTGAAGAAACACGACATCTCCGCAAAAGATGTAGTGGTTGGCATCGCCTCCAGTGGCACCACACCTTATGTAATTGGTGCATTGCAAAAATGCCGTGAAAAAAATATCATCACCGGAAGCGTTGCGTGCAACCCAGAATCTCCTGTTAGCGAATTTGCTGATTTTCCTGTAGAAGTAGTGGTTGGCCCTGAATTTATTACCGGCAGCACCCGAATGAAAAGCGGCTCCGCACAGAAGATGATTTTGAATATGATTTCAACTACCGCTATGATCCAACTCGGCAGGGTGGAAGATAACAAAATGGTTCACATGAAATTAAGTAACGATAAACTGGTGAACCGGGGAATTCAAATGGTGATGGAAAAAACCGGCATAACTGACAAAGGGAAAGCCAAAGCGCTTTTACTGAAATATGGCAGTGTAAAAAAAGCCGTTGAAAAATACTAACAATTGTTGCGGTATATCCATAATTACTTTAGTTTTATGCCGGCAATTTTAATTTTACTAAGACCAACTCAATTACTATGCAACTTAAATTTACTCCGCTTGCTTTATTGGCTTTTCTTTCCCTGAAAGGATTTTCACAGGATACCAAAGTCTTCGCAATTACCGGGCAGGCAAAAGCAAACTTTAACTGGACAGATATCCGTGTTATTGACATGAATACCGGCAGCATGAGCAAGACGCTTTATGAAAATGGCAAATCAAAATTTTCTTTCGTTGATGCTGAAACAAATAAAGCGCCTGAACTTACTTTAAATGATAACATTTTACCGCAGGTAAATCAAAATATAGCCGGCAATGTAAATAATATTGTTATTGACCCATCCACACCTACAGCCGCCATGAGTGCTGCGGCGGCATACGATAAGCGCCACGACAAATTATTTTTTTCTTCAATGCGCACGGGTCAGCTAATGTGGCTTGATACCAGACAGGCAAACGGTACCTCGGCATTTTACACCGTAAAGCAGCCGTTGATCTTAAATAAAAACATGAATGATGAAGCGATGAACATTACCCGCATGACGATAGGTGCTGACGGTAATGGCTATGCGCTTACTAATGACGGTAATCATCTTATTCGTTTTACTACCGGAAAGAAAGTAGTGATTACAGATCTTGGAAATTTAGTAGATGCTGAAAGTAATAATGGTATTTCTGTGCACAATAAATGCAGCAGTTGGGGCGGCGACATCGTTGGGGATGCCTTTGGAAGTTTATATCTTTTTACCGCAACAAGAAACGTATTTGTAATTGATGTAAACACAAGAATAGCTACTTATAAAGGGGCGATCACGAATCTTACACCGACATTTACTGTAAATGGCGCTGCCGTGGATAACGACAACAAGGTGCTTATAAGCAGCGCTAATACATTTGAAGGATTTTATAAAGTGAACATACAGGATTTATCTGCTGCAAAAATAAATACGGAAGGGCAGGTGTTCAATGCATCTGATCTTGCCAGCGCTTATCTTCTTAATGAAAAAGATAAACAAAATTCTTTAGGAACTCCCTCGCTCACTAACCTTGAAGCAATAGGAAACAAATACATTTCGGTATATCCTAACCCGGTAACGGGCGGGCAATTCAAAATTACTTTTGATAAGAAAAGTGCAGGCGAATATAAAGTTGCACTTACTGACTTGCAGGGCCGCGTAATAGATAACAAGATTGTTTATATAAAATCTCCCGGCCAGGTGGAAAATTTTCAATTGCGCAGGAAACAGGCGGCAGGCGTATATATGATCAAAATTACAGACTCAGGTAATAAGTCAGTGTTTGCTGATAAACTTGTTGTGGAATAAATTATTTTGTTTGTTTTTTTGAAGGCTGCTTTTATTGGCGGCCTTTTTTATTAAGAATTTATGAAGGAAAAACTGCCTTTAATAAATTAATTTTGCTGTAGTTTTTTATAAAAAAATCTTATTGAAAAATACTTGCAAAACATAGAACCATACGATAACTGGCAATACCTATATACTTCGGAAAATGATGAGCGATCTCCTTTTTATGGAAGAGAATATAGTGAGTTCGCCTTTACGCAAACGGTTTACAATTACTACATACATCCAATGTGGGACGAGTTTGGGAGTTCCACGCTATACCTGAAAGTTTTAATGGCAGATTACCAGGAGCAATACGCCATTATCGAATTGATTGGCGAATGGAACGACGCTATAGAAAATGATGTCATGAGATTGAAGCGCGATGTGATAGATGAATTTCTGAGACAAGGAATAAAGAAATTTATTTTGATTGCGGAGAATGTTCTCAACTTCCATAGCAGCGATGATAGCTATTATGAAGAGTGGTATGAAGATGTAAAAGATGAGAACGGTTGGATCGTGTGCCTGAACATGCCGGAAGCTACGCAATATGATTTTATAAAAGCCCGCCTCAATAATTATGTAGAGCTCTTCAATTTCCCTCAATGGCGTACCATGAAGCCAGATGTGGTTTTTAGCCAGGTTGACAATGTGATATTCCGCAGGTTAAATTCATAATGTTTCATTTTGTTCACCATTTAAAAATTATTTATCGACAAGCTTTTTAAACTTCCTGTAGTATTTTTGCCTATCTGAAATTTATTAACTCCCTGACTATATGACCTGGAAACAGCTATTTACTTCTTCGATAGGAAAAAAATTTGTGATGGGCCTTACCGGCTTTTTTCTTATCATATATCTTATAGTTCATGCTTCCATAAATGCTATGATATTTTATGATGATGGCGGCGCTACTTTTAATAAAGCAGCCTATTTTATGAGTCGTAATTTTTTTATGCGTTTTATGGAGGTAGGCTTGTTTGCTGGTTTTCTACTACACATAGTTCAGGGTTTGTTATTGTGGAAGCAAAATGAATCAGCAAGAAAAATATCATATTCAAAACACAACTATCCTCCAGAAATAAAATGGTATAGCCGCGTTATGGGCTGGCTTGGAACTTTTTTATTGTTGTTCCTGGTAATGCATTTATATCACTTCTGGTCCGGCACTAAAAATGAAATGTATTTCCACGGGGCGCAGAAGAATCTTTATCTTGAAATGAAAGAGATATTTACAAATCCTTTATTTTTTGTCCTGTACATGATCGGTTTGGTTTCACTTCTTTTTCATTTGCTGCAGGGCTTTCAGAGCGCCTTCCAGACTTTTGGAATCAATCACAGGAGATGGACTCCGATAATAAAAGGCATCGGTATCTTCTATGCTTATGCAATTTGTATTCTCTTTGCCTTTATGCCAATTTCATTTATGGCAGGCTGGCTTACATAAAAAATTATTTAAAAAGAGAAGCCTCTTTTTAAAAACAAATATTAATACTAACGTATGGCATTAGACGCAAAAATTCCTGGCGGCGATCTTGAACAAAAATGGAACGAATATAAAAGCCATGTAAAACTGGTAAGCCCCACAAACAAGCGCAGGCTTGAAGTAGTGATTATAGGAACCGGCCTTGCAGGTGCTTCTGCGGCGGCATCGCTGGGAGAACTTGGCTATAAGGTTAAAG
>JBBPZF010000589.1:0-3324 GCA_038199105.1 Chitinophagales bacterium
CAAAGAAATCGTCGTAGATGCCTACCTGGTCTACTTCTAAGATGTCCTGCCAGATCTCTACAAGCTTCGCTTCTGTTTCATTGCGCGGCGCTTCGTAGCCACCTGCTTTTGACTGGGCTTCCGGCTCCGGTAAGGCCTTGCGGTCTATCTTCCCATTGGCTGTTAATGGAAGGCTTTCAAGCGCTACCCACACTTGCGGTATCATGTACTCCGGCAGCTTGTTTTCCAAATACCTTTCTATTTCTTCTTTATCAAAGTCTTCTTCTGGTACGATATAACCTACCAGTCGCTTGTTGCCCTGGCTGTCTTCTCTTGCCAATACTACTGCCTGCTTCACCGCTTCGCTTTGCTGCAATATGCTTTCTATTTCTCCAAGCTCTACCCTGTAGCCTCTTATCTTTACCTGGTCATCGGCCCTGCCTATAAATTCTATATTGCCATCTTCCAGGTATTTTACCAAATCTCCTGTTACATACATTTTACCCCCTTCTTCACTGAACGGGTCTTTGATCCCAAAGGGATTTTCAATAAACTTCTGTCTTGTTAACTCTTCATTGTTTACATAGCCTCTTGATACTCCATCGCCTGCTATGTACAACTGCCCTGCTACGCCTACCGGGCATATTTCCATTTCTTTACTCAATACATATACTCTTGTATTGGAAAATGGTTTGCCTATAGGGATGGTATTGTTATACTTTCTTCCTGCTTCTACTACATGCAGCAGCTTGCCTATCGTCGTTTCTGTAGGGCCATAGTGATTTACTACTGTACAACTTGTGCCGCTTGCTTCTATCTGTTCTGCTACTTCTTTATGAAGGGCTTCCCCGCCAAACACCAGCAGTTTGTTGGGTAATAATAATTCTTCTTCTTTGCTCAATGCTTTCCAGTGCGACGGCACGATCTTTAAGCAGTCTATCTGCTGCTCGCTAAAGTACCGGTGCAACCCATATATATCGCTAACGGCTTCTTTGGTAAATACATGTAAGGCCCCGCCTGTTAATAGCGAACTATACAATACGGTATTGCCCAGGTCGGTGGCTATCGTGCTTACTAAGGCAAAGCTTTTGCACTCGTCTATTTTTGTCGCTGCCTTTAAGCCATATACATAATCTGCCAGGTTACGGTGCGTGATCATCGCTCCTTTCGGCTGACCGGTTGATCCCGAGGTGTAAATCACATACGCCAGTTGTTCTGCTGCTACTTTTGTGTCAGGGTTGGATGTGGCTTCTTTGCTGATGCTGCCTGCTTCGTCTATCGCTACTATTTCTATGCCTTCTATCCCTCTTATTTCTTCCAGCTTTCCCCGCCCTGCCTGACTGCTCACGATTATTTTTGCTGCGCTGTCTTCCAGCATATAGCTTATCCGGCTTGCCGGGAATTCTATATCTACCGGTACATAGGCCCCACCTGCTTTCATGATCCCCAGCATTCCTGTTAGCATTGCTGCTGATCGTTCTATAAATAACGGTACCAGCGTTTCTGCCTCTATCCCTTTGCTTTGAAGGTGATGTGCCACCTGGTTGCTCCTTTCGTTCAGTTGCTGGTAGGTGAGTTTTTCTTCTCCAAATACCACGGCTATTGCTTCCGGTGTCTTTGCCGCCTGCTCTTCAAACAGTGTTACTATGCTCTTTTCTTTGGGATAGTTTACCGCTGTTTTATTATATCCTTTTTCTATTGTTTGCTTTTCTTCTGCGCTCAGCATGCTTAGCTTCCCTACCTGCTCTTCCGGATCTTTTACTACTGATCTCACTAGTTCTGTGAAGTGCTGCGCCATTCTCGCTATTGTCTCTGCACTATACAAATCCCTGCAATACTGCACTGAACACTGCAGCCCGTTACTGGTTTCATTGATGAAGAATGTCAGTTCAAATTTTACGGTCGTATGTTCATAGCTTTCACCTGATAATTTTACTTCTCCTAATTTTAATTCCGGTACGTCTGGCGTATTCTTTAGTACCAACATTACCTGGAACAGGGGGCTGCGGCTTTTGTCACGCTCTTTGATCACCGTTTCCACCACTTTTTCAAAGGGTACTTCCTGGTGCTCGTAGGCTTCCATCGTGGTCCTGCGCACCTGTTGCAGCAGTTCACGGAAGCTTTGTTCCCCCCTTACTTCGTCTCTTAAGGCAAGCGTGTTTACAAAGAAACCTATCAATCCTTCCAATTGATGTTGCTCTCTTCTTGCTATGGAGGTACCAACGCTTATGTCGCTTTGGCCGCTATAGCGGTACAGCATTGCTTTATATACTGCCTGAAGGGTGATGAATAATGTTGTGCCTTCTTTGCGGCTGAACTGGCTTATTTGCTCTGACAGGTCTTTATCTATTTTGAAAGCCGCAAATGAGCCCCGGGTGCTTTGTACTGAAGGACGCTTATAATCTGTTGACAACTGCAATACGGCTACGCCATCCAGCTTTTCTTTCCAATAGTTTATCTTCTTCTCTAATATTTCTCCTTTTAAATAACCACGCTGCCAGATCGAATAGTCTGCATATTGCAGCTCAACCTCCGGCAGGTTGAACGGCCGCTGATCTACATATGCATTGTATAATTCTATTACTTCTTTTACCAGTATCGACGTCGACCAGGCATCGGATGCTATATGGTGCATCGTCGCTACCAGTACATGATCTTCTGCTTCCAGCTTTATCAGTGTCACACGAAGCATATTGTCCTGGCTTAGGTCAAACGGCGCTTTGATCAGTTGCTGGATATATTTACTTAAGCCTTTTTTATCATCCCTGTAAGCTGTGCCGTCTGCCAGTTCCAGCTCGTTGCTGTCTTTTTCTTTTATATACTGCCATGACTGTCCTTCTTCTTCACGGTACACCGTCCGCAACACTTCATGCCGGTTCACTATCTGTTGTAAGGCATAGCTCAACGCTTCTTTAACCAGTTTCCCCGACAACCGCAGCACCGTAGGCAAATGATACTGTACGCTCCCCTCCAGTTGGTCTATAAACCATAACCGCTCCTGGCTGAATGATAAGGGAATTTTAGATGGACGCGGTAACGACTCGATCTCAGGTAATAAGGACTGGGACTCTTCTGATATCAGTCGACCTGATAACAGGGTTATGGTAGGATAGTCAAATACGTCTCCTATTTTTACCTCTGCGCCAAGTTCCTTTCTTATCATTGAGATCAGGCGGATGGCCAGCAGTGAATGCCCACCGAGTTCAAAGAAATCGTCGTAGATGCCTACCTGGTCTACTTCTAAGATGTCCTGCCAGATCTCTACAAGCTTCGCTTCTGTTTCATTGCGCGGCGCTTCGTAGCCACCTGCTTTTGACTGGGCTTCCGGCTCCGGTAAGGCCTTGC
>JBBPZF010000590.1:0-10859 GCA_038199105.1 Chitinophagales bacterium
GTCTTTATCAAACACATTTTCAATATATAGATGACCAGGGATTATTAATAAAAAGCTGCAAGCCGATGAATGAAATTCAATACGCACATGAATTTCTAGCTTGCTTTATGTGCGAGACGATCAACAGTACCGGCACCGGCTATATGATGCGTTCACAAGACTATGATGCTGTGGGTGGAATGGATTGCTCTTTTGACAATTTAATCTTTGCAGATTATGCTTTATGGATTGATCTAATGCTAAAAGGTTATTAGGCCACGTCGCCGGAAATAACTTTTCAATATCGTATTCATAACAGCTTATCAAAAACTACCGGCGGCCAGGAATATCAGCAAGCCTTTGAAAAATTTTTACAATTCGTAATTGAGCGTGCAAAGACGAATGATAAAATCAAAATGATCACTGAGAGATATGGCAAAACAATGATGCTGTATTATTGTGAAAGCCTTTCGCATAGGCTGCTCAAAACGCCGCGAAATCAAAGAGAAATTGTTGTGAGTGATTTTATAGAGAAATGCAGGCACTATGCAAAAATCTTAATTCCCGGCCAGGCATTCGATCCTGTAAAAGAATTCAGGATACGAATAGCTAAGCAACTGGATAATTCTTCTGTTGCAAGAAATACCTTTCTGCTTATCAAAAAACTTTTTCCAAAAGCCTTTTAATCCTTCGCAAACAACATCTTCTTCTTCTCCAACTTCAATTCCTTTTCCATCATTTCTTCCACGAGCATTTGTAAGGAATACTTCGGTTTCCATCCGAGCAATTTTTCGGCTTTGCTGGCGTCACCTATCAGCAGGTCAACTTCCGTTGGGCGAAAATATTTTTCATTGATGCCGATTACTTGCTGGCCTTCTTTAAGTTGATACAATGGATTATTGCATTTTACTACCGTAGCTTTTTCTTCGATTCCCTCACCTTTAAACTCTAATTCAACACCTATGCAATCAAAAGCCATCTTTACGAAGTCTCTTACAGAAACTGTGATGCCTGTAGCCAATACAAAATCTTCAGGCTTTTCATATTGCATCATTTGCCACATTCCTTCCACATAATCTTTTGCATGGCCCCAATCTCTTTTAGCATCGAGATTTCCAAGAAGCAAAACACTGTCAGAGCCTAATGCTAATTGCGCCACACCGATAGTGATCTTTCTTGTTACAAAATTTTCTCCCCTTACCGGGCTTTCATGGTTAAATAAAATGCCATTTATAGCAAACATATTATAAGCTTCGCGATAGTTCACCGTGATCCAATATCCATACAATTTTGCTACACCATATGGTGATCGGGGGTAAAATGGAGTTGTTTCTTTTTGCGGTATTTCCTGTACAAGACCAAACATTTCTGATGTAGATGCCTGGTAAAATTTAGTCTTCTTTTCCAGGCCTAAAATCCTTATTGCTTCAAGGATTCTTAGCACACCAACACCATCAGAATTTGCAGTGTATTCAGGTGTTTCAAAACTTACCTGCACATGACTTTGCGCGGCAAGGTTATAAATTTCGTCAGGTTTTATTTTCTGAATTATATGCAACAGGTTGGAAGCATCATTCAAATCTCCATAGTGAAGATGGAAACGGTTCGCAATTGATTCATCAAAAAACAAATGATCAATACGGTCACTGTTTATGGAGGAACTTCTACGCTTAACGCCATGGACGTTATAACCCTTGTTTAACAATAGCTCCGCCAGGTAAGAGCCATCCTGTCCTGTAATTCCTGTAATAAGTGCTGTTTTCATTAAAATAAATTAAGATAAAAAATTAATGCAAATTTGCTGATAAAATGAGCCGCGAAAATAGTAATTAAATGATTATTTATTGCTTAAACGCATGAGATAAACAAATGGTATATTTTTAAACCAAAGAATGATATTTTTTTTATTTATAATTAAAAGATGGGTAGAGGAGGCGCTTATGTATCCATTCATTTTATTTGGAAAGTATAATATCCCTGTTGAATTTTCTTCCAGGGAATTCGATCTTTTCTTTTTCTTTCCTGGCTATGGTATTGGCGGCGCTGAAATTGTTAATGCTGATATTGTTTCATGTTTCCCTGGTAAAAAAATCTGTATTTTTTTTACAAAAAAATCAGCAAACGATAAAATGCTCAGGCACTTTACCTTACCGAATACTGAATGGCACGACATAAGTAAATGGACGGATAATAAAAAAAAATACTGGCAAAGCTTTACCTGGCGTGGCATCTGTTCATCCATAATAAATTCGCAATCTAAAACCCCGGTAGTTTTTAACGGGCAATGCAATTTTGCCTATAAGCTTTCCCCCTGGATAAAAACAAATATTCGCCAGGTAGAGTTGATTCACATGTGTGTAGCGCCTTTTAATTACATAACAATTCCTTTCGTAAAATTTTACCAGGCAAGAATTATGATTACAAAAAATGTGGTCAAAGAATTTAAGAAGCTCTATGAAAAGTTAGGTGTTCCCGGTAAGTATGCGGACAGAATAATTTTAATAAATAATAAAATTGATCTGCCAAAGCAGAAGCCTGTATCGGAAATTAATATAGGCACGCTAAAAGTACTTTACGCAGGAAGAGGAGGTTACCAAAAGAGAATTGGTTTGATGGTACAAATTGCCAACAGGCTTATTCAAAGCAAAGCGCCTGTAGAGTTTCACTTTGCCGGTGATTTTAGAAATGAGTTGCCACAAACGCTGCCACCATCTATTACCTATCATGGAATTTTAGTACGAAATGAAATGAATGATTTCATTGCTGGCAAAGACATTCTTTTAATGACTTCTCTTTTTGAAGGCTTTCCGCTGATAATCATGGAAGCAATGAGTAGGGGCCTGGCGCCTGTAACAACAGCAGTTGACGGTATTGTTGATCATATCACCAACGGATACAATGGTTTACTTATAGAAGAAAAAGAGGAAGATAAAATTGTAAACGAAGGCGTAAAACAAATTGAACAACTTTGCAATAACAGGGTTCTATTAAAAATCATCTCTCAGAATGCTGTTGACTATGCCTACGAAAATTTCAATGCAGAAGCATTCGAAAAAAATTACCGGAACACCGTATTGAATAGTGGAAGATCAATCAAATCGAAAAAAATAGTATGACCTTAATGTCCTTTTCCAATACTGTCCCTCTCCCCCTGGGGAGTGGGTTTGGGGTGTGGGGTGAGGGGTGAGGTCACAACACATGCGCATCCGGTCTTCTCCTCCTCCTAAAATACATCACAAAGGCAACGATAATCGCAATGAACACAAGGCTGTTTGATATGATAGTTATCGTCCTTCCTGTAGTGTATGATTTTGGCTCAAACCTGAATTCAATTTCATGATTGCCGGCTGGTATAAACATGCCCCGCAAAACATAGTCTGTTTTTACATAATCAGCTTTTTGCCCGTCAATAAAAGCATTCCAGCCAAGGGGGTAATAGACCTCGCTCAACACGGCAAACTGTGGCGTACGGCTATGAAAAGTATAATCAATTTTATCATTAAGATTTTGTTTCAGTTTTATTGATGCAGAAGAATCAGGAACGGGCGTTTGTTTTATTTGAGCCTGGTATTTCTTCTCTACAACAGCAATATCTCTAAGGTTGGTGCTGTCGAGCGCCTGCATTTCTTCGTTGGCATTATCAACATATTTTATCTCTTTCACCAACCATGCATTTCCAAAAGCAGCCGGGTTTAATTGTGCGACAGGCTTTCCTGTTTGTGGGTTTTGAACAATAAAATATTTTGTATTCAGCATATCAAATACCTGCATATTTCCTTTTGCAAGTTGGTTTGTGATGATGTCATTATACAATCCAAGTTTGGCCGGATGGTAGCCGCCGACAGAATTATGATGGTAAGAAGTGGAGGCATCATTAAAGGCATCAAGAGAAGAATTGAATACCCTGAAGTTCGCATGGTCAGGGTCTTTCAATATTTGCAGGTCTGCTTCGGTTGGAGTAAATGCAGATTCAAAGTCGGTATCCTCAACAAAATTATTTGAATTCAAGTATCGGGTATCTACACCGAGGAGGTCGTAACCACTAAGCACAATTAATGACACAATAAGTATGGTTGGCGAAATTTTCTTTTTTAGAAATAATGTCAGCATTACGAAGGCAAGCGCTATCAATATTATTGATCTTAGCAGATCTCCGCCCATCAGGTTTTCCCTGTCGGTATGCAAAGCACTTATAAGATTCCGGCTTACCTCATCAGCCTGCTGTTCCATCTGTGGTGATGGCTGCTGACCGCGGGGAACTTGCTGCAAGGCACTTTGCCTAAAATTATCTTTTAAAGTTTTATCACTTTTGCCACCGAATGAAGCACTAAGATAAAAACCTGCAAGCAGCACCAGGATCACTCCTGTAATAATTCCTGTAAGCTTTATTTTTTTCCATGCCTCTGCAATATCTATATCAGGCATCAGCAATTTATTCACGCCTAATACTGCCATTAAGGGGAAGCATAATTGTGGAATCACAAGTCCCATAGTCGGAGCCCGAAACTTATTATAGAATGGCAGGTAATCAAACAGAAAATAATTGAATCCTTTGAAGTTGGCGCCCCATGCAAGAAGTATCCCTAAAAGGCTTGCTGCAATAAGCCACCACTTATGCCATGATTTTATATAAACAGCGCCAAAAATAAAAAGCAAACAAACAATCGCACCAAGGTAAACTGGCCCTGATGTAAGCGGTTGGTCACCCCAGTATGAATAGCCGTTTGCATATTGAAGCGCACTCTCTTCCGGCACACCCATTTCTGAAAAGGCTTCCACGAATTTTGAAGATGAATTATATTCATCGCCGCCATTGCTGCCACCATATAATCCCGGTACCATAAACGTAAGTGTTTCGCCAATACCAAGGCTATAATTAAAGGCATAATCCTTATCCAATCCGCCTTTCGTCTTGTTCCCGCTTCCACCCGGCTCTGTCAGTTCTGATCTTCCACCACGCATACTTTCCTTCGCATATTCATACGTCGGCATCATCGTTACTGCACTGCACGCAAGCCCAAGAATGCCCGCAATCAGCGCAAGGCCTGCACCTTTCAGCGCAGCAGCTATTTGATTTTCTTTATAGCTTTTTATAATAAAAGCGATAGAGATAATCGCTGCAATCATTAGCGTGTAATAAACCATCTGCAGGTGGTTTTGCCCTATCAGCAATGCAGCAGCCAAGGCGGTTACAGCAAACCCTGTCCAGTATTTTTTTTGAAATAATAAAAGCAATCCGGCAATCACAGCCGGCAGATAGCCTATTGAGATCATTTGTGTATCGTGGCCAACGGCAACTATTATCGGGTCAAAAGTGGAATAAGCATACGTGAGCCCGCCCATTATACTCAGCCACGGGCTGGCACCCGCCACCACACATAAAAAATAAAAACAAATACACGCAAGAAAGAAAAAACTTATTGGCTTCGGAAGGCCAAGCGTAATAACAGAACCAAGATAACCCACCAGCACATGCGTCCGCGCATCGAGGAATATTTGATAAGCCGGCATACCACTGAACATACTGTTCGTCCACAGCGGGTGATAGCCATTCTTTTCATTAAACTCTACCGACTGCTGGCTCATTCCGCGCCATCCCTGTATATCATGTTGTGATACTACTTTGCCCTGCAATGCAGGCTTGCAATAGACAACGGCTACTATTAAAAAAATAACAATGGCAATAATATGCGGCAGTATTTTTTTGAAATCAAAATTCTTCATTATGATTTTTTTCTTTAGAAAGGCAAAGTAAAAGTTTTATGATAAAGGGCTCAAATAAAGTTTGGTATTGCAAGTTAGTTCGTCAATGGTCAATGGTCAATAGTCAATAGTCAATAGTCAATGGTCAATATGTCAATGGTCAATATGTCAATGGTCAATAGTCAGAAGTCAATGATCAATTACTTAATGATCCAATGACCCAATGACTAATTGACCCAATGACCCAATGACTCAGTGCCCAAACTATTCCCTATCTTAGTTTTTATCAATCAAAAAATTTATGGCCTTAAGCAGAATATGGGCGGCATTTATTATTGTGGCTATAACAGTAGCGGGTATCAAGTGTTTTTTCTTTGGAGATTCACAAATCTTCGCCTGGATGGTTACAGGCAAAGCATCTGATCCCGCTAACCCGCTTCACCTTGATGGTGTTATTGAAACCTGCTGGGTAGCGGTTGACATTAGCTTAAAGCTCATCGGTATCCTTGCATTATTCATCGGCTTTATGAATATAGCTGAAAAGGCAGGCGGCATAAGGCTTTTGAGCCGTATCGTAGGCCCTTTCTTTTCTAAACTTTTTCCTGAAATCCCGAAAGGCCACCCCTCCATGGGGCACATGATCATGAACTTTTCCGCTAACCTGCTCGGCCTGGATAATGCGGCTACACCCTTTGGCCTGAAAGCAATGGAAAGCCTGCAGGAATTAAATCCTCACAAGGACGTGGCTTCCAATTCGCAAATAATGTTCCTCTGCCTGCATGCTGCAGGCCTGAACCTGATTCCGGTAAGTGTAATAGCAGTGCGGGCTGCGCAAAATGCTTCTGACCCGACTGACATTTTTTTGCCATGTATGATTGTAACTTTTGCGGGAACGATGGCTGCAATGTGCATTGTCTCTTTTAAGCAGAAAATAAATTTACTGCAACCAATAATTCTTTTGTGGGTGCTATCCGTGTCTGCGATAATTGCATTGCTCGTTTTTTATGTGACGAGGCTTAATGCAGCAGGTATACAATTGTTCTCAGGTCAGTTGAGCAATGGACTAATATTATTGGTTTTCCTGCTGATTATTTTGGGAGGGTTGTATAAAAAAATTGACCTTTTTTCTGTTTTTGTGGATGGAGCTAAAGATGGGTTTGCAGTAGCCATCCGCATCATACCCTATATACTTGGGATACTCGTAGCCGTTAGTATGCTTAGAACAAGCGGTACATTTGATGCTGTAATCACCGGTATGAAAAATTTCTTTGCCATGCTTGGTACAAACACCCGTTTTGTGGATGGGCTGCCAACGGCATTGATCCGGCCGCTCAGCGGCGGTGCAGCGAGAGGGATGATGGTAAGCACCATGACAACTTACGGCCCCGATTCTTTTGCAAGCCGGCTTTCAGGAGTTTTCCAGGGAGCATCTGATACTACTTTTTACGTTGTCGCTGTTTACTTCGGCTCAGTAAATATCAAAAATACACGCTACTCAATTGGTGCCATGCTGCTCGCCGATCTTGTGGGAATTATTACCGCTATATTTTTAGCTTATTTATTTTTCGGGAATAGTGCGTGATTCTTCTCGTAAAAAAAGCGCCCGGTAATCCGGGCGCTTCGAGGTAGTTTTTCCAATTTTATAAATATACTTCTTTCAGTTACTTGTCACCAGGCATTATACTTCCGTGCACTGATTCGTTATTGATTGTAAGTTTATAGATTAACGCCATTTTGGTTGCCTGCAGTACAACATATTTCACATTATTTGTAATACCTGCACCTATCTTTCCTTCAAATGGTACAGCCAACCTTCTACCTACGAGATCAAATATTTCCAGGACAGCAGTTCCTGATTTTGGTGAAACAAACCTGAAGTTTATTGCATCACTATAAGGGTTAGGATATGCGGCAACTGCCAGTTTGGTTACTGCCAGGTTTTGATCAATTGCACTAACGCTTGTAATAGGAATAGACAATGGAAGCGTAGTACATGATTGCTGAGTGGCGTAATAACCAAGGCTGAAGCGGCCACCATCAAATGCATTGTTGATTACATCTACTGCGTTGCTGATGTCTGATATACCCACTCCACTAACTGTTGTACCGCCTAAGGCAGCACTTGCCATAGCCAGCAAGTCATTTACAGTTTTTCCTGCGAGAAGATTCATCAGTGTGGCATTGGTTGCTATTCTCACACTGCTAAGTGCAGAAGGATCCTTTGAGCATGACAGCAGCTTGATGGACGGACAAGTACTAAGATCTCTTTTCTGAGTTGTCAAATACCCGCTCTGCAGTACGAAACTACCTAATGCGTTACCGGGGATGCTCACATTGAGTTTAAGCGTGATCGCCTGCCCCAGCAGGTTATTTGCAATTTTATTACTTGACAGAGGAGGAAGCGCATTAGTGATATTGTATGCACCTCCTAATGCAGCAGGTGTTTTGCCTGCAGGCAGATACTTTATTAAATTAGCAATCTCAGTAGCAGATGCGCCTACATTGAACACTCCTACTGTGAAGCTTTTCGATCCGGCACCTAAAATCAATTGCTTGTTCGGCATGTTCAAAATGCTGGTTGCAATAACTCCGGTCGTTCCACCTGCAACTTTTCCGCCGGATGGAGTACATGCTGTTCCTCCAAGGTTTCCATAAAATCCCTGCGTCCATGTGAAGTAAGGGCCACAAGGCGCAGTCGAAAGGGTGGTGGTAGCATTATTACTGCATCCATTTAAATAGGTGGTTAAAGTGATGACTACGCCATTCTTTTTGTCTAATACCCCGGGAGTATAAGTTGTGGACGAAGTTGTGGTTGACGACAATGATCCATCTGCACCGGCGGGTTTGCTCCAAAGCAAAGAAGAACCGTTGGTGGTTGCTGTCAACGTAAATTGCGCGATGCCGCCTGTGCAAGATTGACTTCCGACAGTGATGGATGCAGATGGATTATTTTTTGGGGCTGCAGTTACTGCAGTGCTCGCATCACTTGTACAACCATTTACTGTTTGTTGTGTAGCTGAATAACTACCTGCCAGGGTTACAGTTCGTGGGTTACTGTGATTCATTGCATCATCAGTCCAGTTCACTGTTGCTCCTGCAGCAAGACCTGATACCGTTAAGGTAGAAGTACCGTCACAATTATCAACAACGCTAACGGTAGGCTTAGCCGGCGGGGTTTTAGGAGCTGCTGTTGCAGCATCGCTCGCAGCACTTGTACAACTATTTAAAGTTTGCGTGGCTATAAAATTACCCGCTGCGCTTACAATACGTGGATTATCATGGTTGGTTGCATCATCAGCCCAGTTTACTGTTGCTCCTGAAGCAAGACCCGATACTGTCAAGGTAGATGTACCGTCACAATTATCTACTACATCTATTGTTGGAGCGCCTGGTGTTTGATTCACTACTATAGTTACCCCGGTTCTTGGGCTTTCGCAATCGCCTGAAGAAACAGAAACATAATAAGTAGTGCCATCAACAAGCAATGTTGTTGGATCTAACTCAAAACTGTTATTAGGATCGCTTCCATTATACCAATGATATGTACCAACTGCATCGCTTTGTGGTAGGTCACCTATCGTTTTATTATCACCACTACAAAAAGGACCAGCTGTAACATTCGGTGCGACAAGATTACAGCACGAAGTGAGTGTGAAAGTGTGTACCGCCGTTTTGGTAATTGGGGTGGAGCTTGCATCAGTTATAGTTAATGTGGCTGTATACATACCCGCACTTACATACGTATGAGAAACACCAGTAATCGCTGCAAGTGTTGAAACGGCGCCTGAAACTACAGGTGAACCGTCACCAAAATCCCACGAATAATCAAAGGGCGCGGTAAGGCCAGTTGCAGTAATCACAGGAGTAAAATCAACGGCTAATGAATTTCCGTGGGTGTTACAAACTCCGGGTGTAAATGAAAAATCCACGTCCAGTTTTACAGTCACAGGAATAGTTTCGCCGGGTGTAAACCTGCACTTAGCAGGGGTCGCCGGGCACTGAGCAGCGGTGCTTGTACAAAAATTGGTATTGCCTGTCCCCCATGTTACAAAAATGTTTGCCAGTGAAAATTTAGGACCACAAGCGGTCGTCCCTAGAGTGGAATTAAGCAAATAAATCAGGTTATTATTCGAGCCATTATTTAGCTGGATACCAGAAAAACAATGATCCAATGGAAAACTTCCTGTGATGTTATTGCCATTGTCTAAAATATTTAATGCGCCACTTAAAGACACTCCTTTTCTTTGGGTATTTGAACTTACAATCAAGTGCAGTTCAGCACCAACAAAAGGAGCAGACAGACCACAATCAATGGCAGCATTATTCGGTCCGGAAATATAAGCACTGATAACTCTGACATCGCTTGATGTGCAATTGGTTTTATCGCAGACTTGAGAAAGTGCGCGATGATTTGAAAACAGCGTTGCCAATGAAAAGCATAGCACGCTTAAATAGCGAAAAAGCAATGAACGATTCCGCCGTAAAGTCGAGTAATTGAAATGAATCATTTTTTTTGATTTTAAAATTTTAGTAGATAGATGCGTATATGAAGTGATTTGATAAAAGTTTATAAAATGTAAACCGGAGGATTAGCCATCGTCACAAAAACCACTTATAAGTATGAATTTTGTTAGCTTAATATTTTTGATCCATCCTGGTTTAATAAAGTGCATCGGTAGTTATAAAGTTTAAACAATATGTCTCGTTGCTATCTCCGTATGGAAGAAATGTTTTAGCTGTCAATCATCTAAAATTTTTTTGGTTCTTCTATCTGCCTGGGGTTATAGAACTGCTATGCTCAATTAAAAGATGGTATCAAATGAGGGATTGCATTGCAACAAAAAAATTTCAAATCAATGGGATAATTGGCTGCAATTGCATTCTAAGCAGACATTACAATTATTATTTCTGGTGGGGTAATTTCAGCAGTTGTCTTATGGAAATTGAATTGAAACAGTTCAAGTCCATTTTTGCGATATTCAAGGGATATTTTATTAAATCGTCAGATCAGCCGCTTGCTTGGTATCGCACAAAGATGATCTAATAAGATATGTATTACAATCATATATTTATATGATTTTTATCTGCGAAATTTTGCGGCTATTTCAGCACGGGAGTGAAGACCAAGCTTGTCATAAATATTCCTGATATGCGTGTTCAATGTGGCCATAGAGATA
>JBBPZF010000591.1:0-4028 GCA_038199105.1 Chitinophagales bacterium
AACGAAAAGTCATCACCACCGGCAGCCCAATTGCTCTGACTGCCCTGGCCAAAATTCAAATTAAAAAGGCCGCCGGTTTTCCAGGTTTTACCACTATCAATTTTTTCTTTTTTTATTTGTTTCGAAGAGATAGTTTGTATATCCTGCATGGTTGGGTCTTGAGCAAAAACACTATAAGGTGCTATAAACATGCCGGCACAAATAATCGTTATAACAAAATGGCCTGGTTCTATTTTCATTCCTTTGATTTATAGTTGTTGAATAAAGTCTTATAAAAAAATTCTTCCTTTAGAATACGCTAATTTGTGTGCGAAAATATTTATAAACATCAAAAGCACCTTATAATGGAAGAATTAATAAAAAAATTGCAAAATGCTCATGGATTAAGTGCAGAGCAATCGCATGGTATATTAAATACTATAACAAGCTTTGTTAAAGAAAAGTTCCCGATGGTTGGTGGTGCTATAGATAATCTCTTTCAATCAGGGACCACTCCATCCGGCCCTGGCACTACACCTTCTGATATAAACGCAAGCGTGGCAGACCCGGTACATGATGGCGGAGACTTCCTGGACAACATATCGGATTTTATTCCCGGAGCAACAGGCGAAAATATTGAAGCCTTTGCCAAAGACAAATTAGGTGGTTTATTTGGAGGAGACAAAAAGGTATAATTTTTTTCAAGCCCGGCAAATTTAAAAAAAGACCTGGCTTAAGAGTAGGTAGGGTAGTCCTTATAAAACAATATTATCTTAAAACTTCCCTGGCAATAACAAGCTTTTGTATTTCGCTGGTACCTTCCCCTATAGTGCATAACTTACTGTCACGATAAAATTTTTCTACGGGATAATCTTTGGTATAGCCATAGCCACCGAATATTTGTACTGCATCGGTTGAAATTCTTACAGCGGCTTCACTGGAATAATATTTTGCCATTGCGGATTCTTTGGTGATATTTTCACCCCGCATTTTCATGTCACAAGCCTGGTTGATTAATAGTTCCGAAGCCATAATTTCTGTGGCCATATCAGCGAGCTTAAAAGAAATTCCCTGGAATTCAGCAATAGGTTTTCCGAACTGGTGTCTTTCTTTCGCATACTGAAGCGCAGCTTCATAAGCGCCTTTTGCTATGCCAAGGCCTAATGCCGCAATTGAAATGCGACCACCATCGAGTACGCCCATTGCCTGCTTAAAGCCTTCACCTACTTCACCCATTCTTGCTGTGTCGGGTATGCGGCAATTGTCAAAAATCATTTCCGCGGTTTCGCTGGCACGCATGCCTAATTTATTTTCTTTTTTACCAGCCTTGAAACCCGGTGTATCACGGGGAACTATAAACGCAGTTGAGTTGTCCCTCGTGTGCGGCTCTCCCGTTCTGCAAATCACGACAGCAACATCACCGCTTTTACCATGTGTTATCCAGTTTTTAGTTCCATTAATTATCCAATCATCTCCATCTTTTTCTGCTGTGCATTGCATGTTGCCTGCATCACTGCCGGTATTTGGCTCGGTAAGTCCCCATGCGCCCAGATATTCTGCTGTAGCCAGTTTTGGCAGGTACTTCTTTTTTTGTTCTTCATTAGCAAATGCAAGTATGTGGCCGGTGCAAAGCGAATTGTGCGCCGCAACAGAAAGGCCTATTGAGCCACAAACTTTTGAAATCTCCTGGATGATGGCGCTATACTCAAGATAACCGAGACCCGTACCACCGTATTCCTGTGGCACCAGCACGCCCATCATGCCGAGCTTTCCAAGTTCTTTAAAAACATGTAAAGGAAACTCCTGGCTTTCGTCCCATTCCATTACATGCGGCTTTATATATTGTTGGGCAAAATCTCTTGCAGTTTGTGCTACCTGTTCTACTAGTTCACTATTCTTAAAATCCATCTTTGTTATTTAATGGCTGCAAGATAAACCGAAATGAATAAATACTAACAGTTGTTAGTTTTTTCAAATATGAAGTGTATGTGTTTATTGAATAGTGAGATAGGAAGATGCCCTATTATATACATCTTCCGTCACCAGCATTATTTTTTTTATGTCTTCAACCGAATTGAAATTTCCATGTTGCTGGCGGTATTGAAAAATAGCATTTGCAATATTATACCTAAGATATGGATGCTGCTTCATCTCATCTATTGAAGCTGTGTTGATGTTTATCTTTTTAATTGCCGCTTTACTAATAATCAAACGTGGCTTTATTTTTTGAAAAGTTGAATCGGGCAGAAGATAAGTTTCACCTACTTGCTCTATAGAATAAAATCCACCTAACTTATCACGAAAAGAAATAATTCTCTGGGACAATTTACTTCCTATGCCAGGCAGGGCAATAAATGCAGTAGTATCAGCCAGGTTTACATCTACAGGTGATAATACTTTTGGAGAATACGCTGTTTTAGTGTCAGGATATTCCTTCTTCTCAAACGAAGTATATTGTTTGGCTTCGTTCTTAATACTAACGTAGGGCATTAAACGCTGTGCATCTGCAGGAGCGAGGCCCCATATTTTTTGAATATCTTCCGGCTTGTAAAATTTGCCTCCTTTCGAAATATATTTTTCGATTGTTTTAATCGTTTTATCCCTGATGCCCAATCTTTGCCAGTCAGTAAATGAAGCGGTATTCGGATCAAAATAAAAAACTTCTGCGTGTACGTTTTTGTTGTTTTCTCCTGTAGTTAAAGAATAATTATTGGCATAATTATTTGCATACTTTATGTATTTCTTTTCAGCCGCAGAATCAGTTTGTTGAATTTTTAATTGTGCTATCTCATTCTCAAATTCCTTGTGACTATATTTTTTTTCCTTTGTAAAAAATCTGAAAAAGAGAGGTGAGAGGATTATCAAAAATATTATGATTACAATCAACACAATGCCTTTCCTTTCCTTATTTGTAAAGGAAAAATAATCATTCATAAACTCTTTTCGCATTGGCATATTGAAAGTAAAATACTTCAATAAAGCCAATAATCAAATGGATCAATTATTGAAAAACTTTATCGTGCAAATATTTATGCAAAATCGAGTTTCATTCCGTCCCACGCAAGTTGGATGTTTTCTGGAAGCTCATTATTTATTTCATCGTGTGTGCCCAATTGATGGCTTATGTGTGTGAGGTATCCGTGTGGAATTTTTAATTCTTCTATTAGCGTAACAGCTTCCTTTAAAGAAAAATGCGAGATGTGTTCTGTCTTTCTAAGTGCATTTATTATTAGCGTATCACTTCCCTTTATTTTATCTTTTTCCAGATCATCTATCCTGTTGGCATCTGTGATGTAAGTGAACTTACCGAACCTGAAACCCAACACTGGCAGCCTTAAATGATAAACAAGAATAGGTGTCACTACAATGTCGCCCACTAAAAATGGCTCATCAGAAATAGTGTGAAGATTCACATCGGGCACGCCTGGATATTTGTTCTCTGCAAAAATGTAAGAAAATTCATTTTTCAAAGCCGTCTGTGTTATTTCATTTGCATAAACATCCATTGATTTTTTTTGGAAAAAGTTATATGCCTTTACATCATCCAGCCCGGCGATATGATCCTTGTGCATGTGGGTAAAAAGCACTGCATCAAGCTTCTTTACATTTTCTCTTAGCATTTGTGTGCGAAAATCAGGCGTGGTATCTACCACTAACGTAGTGGTTTCACTTTGAACCAATATGCTGCTGCGCAGCCGTTTATCTTTTGGATTTGGTGAAGTGCAAACGTGACAACTGCAGCCAATCATGGGAATGCCTCCGCTGGTGCCGGAGCCGAGTATAGTAATTTTTAAAGAGGGATAACTCACCGTTCAAAGCTAAAAAAATAAAATTTAGCAGAAGGGTTTGGTTTATTTATTTACAGATTCATGTAGATGAATCATGTCATCATAAATTTTTTGCGAGTCTTTGGTGAGCATATCATAGTTGATATTTATAACGGGAATAAGATCCATTAACGTGTTTATTCTTCCTTCGGTAATTAAAAACTTATTAAGGACCACCACTTTTTTATCTTCCAGAATACAATAACCGCTTTGGAAAGAACC
>JBBPZF010000592.1:0-9492 GCA_038199105.1 Chitinophagales bacterium
CTTGCTTGTTCGATTATAATGCTGTCGGTTGTTATGAAATTGTATTTTATAAGGTCAAATTCAAACAAGTCCAATGATGCGTGCGCTTCTGCTTCTGTGATTTCTTTTGTTCTCTCTTTCTTCCAAATAGTTGAGGTAAATTCTACTTTTGTGATTTCTGAAAGATAGATACCCATAATTTTTATAGCTAATAGATCTACTCAAGTTCTACCGTTTCGGCCTCCCGATGATATAATTTGAATAAAGAAGATGCGTCTAAAAATATTTTCATAGTTCAAGCCTTCTTTCTTCAATAACGGCAGCAACAACCTCTGTCTCGTTCTTCCTGTTATATTCGAAGATTTCTTTTGACACCACGAAAAATCCAGCCGGCCTGCAACACCCATACGTTCCTTCGAAAAGACGGTCCCTTTTGATTTGAATCACTCTCCCGTCATTTCGACGACAGGAGAAATCTCCCGAATTATGAGGATCATTAAGAAGAGAAAAAAACTTAACTAAAAATCTTATTAAGCTAAGAATGCTCAATACAACATTCTCACTTTAATGGTTTCTTTTACTTCCTTTAATAACTCCAGCGCATCGCGTGAAAGATTTTTATTTACATCCAATACTACATACCCGATTTCATCATTGGTTTTAAGATACTGTCCGAGTATATTTATTTTATGCTGCGAAAGTTTGGTGTTGATTTCTGATAACACGCCCGGCACATTTTTGTGTACATGAAGAATGCGATGGGTGCCTTCCTGCGGCGGCAAGCTTAGGGCGGGTATAGTATGAGAACCTGTAGTGATGCCTTTTTCAAGAAAGTTAAAAAGCTTGCTGCTCACATCTTCACCAATATTTTGTTGCGCTTCTTCAGTAGAGCCGCCGATGTGCGGGGTCAAGATTACATTGCTTAAGCCCTGCAAAGCTGTCGTAAACTTATCGCCGTTCTTTTCCGGCTCCTCGGGATACACATCTATAGCGGCTCCGCCAAGTTCATTATTTACCAACGCTTTTTGCAACGCATCTATATCAACTACAGTGCCTCTTGAGTAATTTAAGAGTATCGCATCTTTCTTAAAATATTTTATCGTTGTTTTATTTATTATATTTTTTGTGGAAGGCAAATCGGGCACATGAAGTGTTACAATATCAGCATTTTTCAACAGCTCTTTTAGCGAGCTTTTATCTTCCGCATTTCCCAAAGGCATTTTGGTTTCCACGTCATAAAAAATAACTTTCATGCCAAGGGATTCTGCGAGTACGCTTACCTGTGAGCCTATGTTGCCATAGCCGATTATGCCCAAAGTTTTTCCCCGCAATTCATGGCTGCCCCTGGAATCCTTTAGCCAGATACCTTCATGCGCCGCTCTATTTTTATCAGGGATTTTTCTTATAAGCATAATAGATGCCGCAATAACGAGCTCTGCAACAGAGCGGGTATTGGAATAAGGCGCATTAAAAACGGTAACCCCCTTTTTTGTCGCTGCGGAGAGATTTACCTGGTTTACTCCAATGCAAAAACAACCGATGGCTTGTAACCGCGGCGCGTTGTTAAGAACCTCTTCAGTAATTTTTGACTTAGAGCGAATACCGAGCAGGTGAACATCTTTTATTTCTTTTATTAATTCACGCTCACTTAAAGCACCAGGCACTTGCTTAACCGAAGTATAGCCGGCTTCAAGAAATTTTTGTGTGGCGGCTTTGCTAATATTTTCCAGAAAGAGAATTTTAATTTTTTCTTTGGGATAACTTGTTGTTTTTTTGTCTGCCATATAAAGTTTGTAATGTAATATTGCAAATATAGTCCCATAATCTATGAATTGTTTGCGATGAATGTTTTCAGAATTTATTTTATAATTTGTATTATCTCTTTCTCTTTTGCGGCCTGCAAATCACACCCAGGCGCTAATGCCAATGCCTCTGCTAAAGATTCGCTGGCCTACATTGCACCAAAGCCAGGTGATATTCCCAAAGAAGATTTTGACAGGTATTATAATGCCGTAAAAACATTTTACAATAATGATTTAGTGGCAAAAGGTTTTAATGGCGGCATGCTCGCTGCCAAAAACGGAAAAGTTATCTACGAAGATTATCATGGTTATTTTGACCTGCGAAAAAAAGATTCACTTACCCCTCACAGCGCTTTTCATCTCGCATCTATTTCAAAGACATTTACTGCAATGGCGGTTTTAAAACTTGCCGAACTCGGAAAACTCAAACTTGATGATAATGTAAAAAAATATTTTCCCGTATTTCCTTACGATGGTGTCACGATAAAATTATTACTCAGCCATCGCAGCGGGCTGCCTAATTATATTTATTTCATGCAACAGTTGGGGTGGAATGTGAAACAGTATTGCTCTAACATGGACATGCTTAATTACATGATACAATATAAGCCGCCCATGCAAAGCGCGCCTGATACACACTTTACTTATTGCAATACCAACTATGCATTATTAGGATTAATAATTGAAAAAGCCTCCGGAAAAAGTTATTCCCAGGTGCTGCAGGAATTGTTTTTTACGCCTCTTCACATGGATGATACTTATGTGTTCACCATGGCAGACAGCGCAACCGCGATGCCGTCATACGATTGGAGAGGCAGGCAGGAACGCCTTACTTTTTTGGATACAGGCTTTGGTGATAAAAATATCTACAGCACGCCTGAAGATCTTTTGAAATGGGACCAGGCATTATATACCAACCAGATATTTACTAAAAAAACTTTGGAAGCAGCTTATACTGCCTACAGCAATGAAAAGCCAGGCATAAGAAATTATGGTTATGGGTGGAGAATGAATGTATATCCCAACGGCAAAAAAATAATTTATCATAATGGGTGGTGGCACGGGAATAATACCGTTTTTATAAGGATGATAGAAGACTCTGTAACCATTATTGTGCTCGGCAATAAATATAACCGGGCAATTTATGATGCAAAAAAAATGGCCCCCATCTTTCAGCCAACTATGGAAATGGAGGATGGAGAAAAGAATGCAAACCCCCACGAAAAATTGATGATGAACCTTGAAACAGATTCGTCAAAATAATTCTTCTTGTGCGGTGATTGCGGCTTCTTGCGCTTTAAAATAAAATTACTGGAAAAAAATTTGCGGTTTTTGCGGTTTTTGCTTTAGTTTCGGTTAACAATTCTTTAACTAATGCTAAAAGCGGAACGGCACAATTTTATCTTACACCAGGTTAATCTCCACAATAAAATACTATCTGCAGACCTAAGCATGCAAATAGACGTATCAGACGATACCATCCGCCGCGACCTGCAACAGCTATCAGAAAACGGAAAAATTGTAAAAGTGCACGGAGGCGCTATGTCGCTTTCTTTTCATAACGGAAACTAAGCATCAAAGGAAGTATATGCGTATTCACAAAAAAAAATAATTGCTCAAAAAGCGGCGACACTTATAAAGGATGGGATGTTTGTATTAACCGGTGGCGGTACGACTATTATTGAACTTGCCCGTGCGCTGCCGCCTTCATTAAAGGCTACTTTTATTTCGGGAAGCATACCAGTCCTTTTCGAATACACCAATCATCCCAATATTGAGGTAATCGCTATCGGCGATAAAATTTCAAAAAATTCCAAGATCTCTGTGGGGTCAGAAGCAATCGCGAAAATTAAAGAGTTGAAGGTAGATCTGTGCTTTTTAGGCATAAATGCAATTAACCTCGAGACCGGCGTGTCGGATAATGATTGGGATGTAGTTCAAATAAAAAAAGCGATGATCGCGGCTTCCAAAAAAACGGTGTGCCTTACAATTTCCGAAAAAATAAATACGCAGCAACCATTGCAAATTTGTGATTCTAATAAAATCCATGCACTGATTACGGAACTGTTGCCAAACGATCCTTTGTTGAAAGCTTATGCGGATGCGGGGATCACGGTTATATAGGAAAGATTTAAAAAAGATATTGATATATAATTTGGGAACTTGTAAAGCAATACAGTATTGAGTTTCATTATTTTCTTGCAAACGCTTTTACAAGAACTTGTAAAAAAAAAGGCAGCTTAATAATATATTTCATTGTCATAAACTTTATAGAAATCAACTAAACAAACCTTAATAATTTGCTATGAAAAAATTTATCACGTGCGTAATGGCTTTGCTTTCATTGCAATCAATGCAGCCCTCATTCTCACAGGGAGGAAGAGAAATCTCCGGAAAAGTACTGGACATAAATAATAAACCGTTGGCTAATGTATCAGTGTTACTCCAGGGATCAAAGACCGGTACCCAGACCAATTCAAGCGGCTCGTTTACGATCAACGCCAGTACAGGAAATACGTTGGTCTTCAGTGCAGTTGGCTATGAAGCACAAAGAGTAAAAATAGGCAGTTCTAATTCTATGCTCATTCAACTAAAGGAGGGAGCAAGTGTGCTGAACGAAGTTACAGTAGCTATGGATCAAAAAAGAAATCCGAGGGAACTTGGATATTCGGCCCAGTCCGTGGGGGGAGGTGTTATCGCTGAAACACAAAGGGAAAATTTTGTAAACAGCTTGCAGGGAAGGGTTGCAGGCCTTACCGTTACGCCGACCACAGGAGTAGCGGGAGCCTCTTCAGGCATTGTGTTACGGGGATATAACAGTCTGTCCGGTACTAACCAGCCGCTTTTTGTGGTGGACGGAATTGTTATAGATAACCAAACATTAAACTCTAATTCACAAAGCGGAAGTGGCATCGGCCTTGCATCTGACGGAAACAACCGGGGAAATGACAATACAAATCGTATTGCAGATATTAACCCAAATGATATAGAAAATGTAACTGTGCTAAAAGGCCCTGAAGCCACGGCGTTGTATGGAAGCCAGGCAGGCTCAGGAGCCATCATTATTACTACAAAGAAAGCGAAAGCCACAGATGGCAAAATTCTTTTGACGTATGATGACAATTTCCGCATCCAACGAATCACGCGCTTTGCGGAGACCAATAATGATTATAGCCTTGGCGGCAGCAACAATGTACCATCAGCACTGCCATTGAGCAGTTCAGGCTTTGCATTTTTCGGGCCCCGGTGGGCGCCCAACACTACTTTCTTCGATAACCTGCATCATTTTTACAGAACCGGATTTTCGCAAACGCATAATTTAAGTGCAGATTTCGGAACGAAGAATGTAGCCTTCAGGGCGACCGGGCAGTATTTTGATGATCATGGTGTAGTACCTGATAATACTTACAGAAAATACAATTTTAAAATTTCCAATACCACTAAGCTTGGGAAATTCATAACCATCACACCTTCTGTAGCCTACATAAACGCCAATAACGTTAAGCCTTTTAAAGGTTCCAATAGCTATCTCTTAGATTTATACGTTTGGCCGGCAAACAACGACATCCGGAATTTCGAGGATGAAAATGGGAATAAACTATTAACCTACAATGCCAATTATAATGGCGGTTATGATAACCCTCTTTGGAATGCAAAATATAACAGTGCAGGCGATAAGCTAAACCGCTGGATTTCTACCTTGGGCGTTGATATTAATCCACTTTCATGGCTCGCCATCTCAGGCAGGTTTGGCTATGATACCTATAAAGACAATGGATACATTATTACTAATCCTGAGTCTTACCTGTTATCTTCTGCCATCGGGGGAAGTTTGGATAACTATTATCGCACTTACAGTGGATACAATCATACAATAACTGCTACGGCCAGAAAAAAATTCGGAGACTTTACAACGAGGCTTTTAGTGGGTACCATGTGGCAGGATCTTGAGACCAAGCAATTCGCCGTGTATGGAACTAATATTGTTGATTCAGTTGGAAAGGTTGATGGTAATATGTATAAAAATGGGGCGATCGTTTCATCTTCAAGTTTTGATCCTTATGATAGTTCTATCACAGCAGTTAATACAAGGCAGCGGTTGCTGAGAAACTACAAGGGCTCACCCAATGAAAATATTTTTCGTGAGTTGGCTTATTTCGCAGAAGCATCCATTGGTTATAAAAACCTTGCATTTCTTACCTATTCCCATCGGTTTGAATCTGCATCGCCACTACCTTCTGCCAATAGAAACTATAATTATCCGGGAGCTAGTTTAAGTTTAATCATTTCTGATATTTTTCCTGGTTTAAAAAAAGGGAATATTCTTGATTTTGCTAAACTGAGAGGCTCACTTGCTAACACCGCCAGATTAAATGATCCGTATTCTAATCAATCGTTTTTTGTAAACAATTTCAGCAGCACAGTATTACCCGTTACTTATACTTATGGTTATACAAATGCTAACCCATATTTAAAACCGGAAAAACAGAAAACATATGAAATAGGTGCTGAATTTAGATTTCTTAGTAACGCCATTTCGCTGGAAGCTGCTTACTACAATACTCTCGCCACCAACCAGATTGCCCAGGGATACCGCGCAAGTTACGCGACAGGATATATATTAAATACCCAAAATGCTGCATCTCTTCGCAATGAAGGTATTGAAGCGACTTTGAACGTGACACCCATTAGCCGTAAAGATTTCAACTGGGATATTAGTTTCAATTTTAACCATGTATGGAGCAAAGTACTGACCCTGCCTGCATCTATTGATTCAACCAAAGATTTTTATAACTCGGATACTTACATCTCTAATGTAAGGGGTGGTCTTATACGTGGACATTCTACCGGAACAATTACCGGCTCCACTTACAGGAGAAATGCAGCAGGAGATATTCTTATTGATCCGTCAACAGGGATTCCTTTAGTTAATACAGGCAACCAATTAATAGCCGACAGAACCCCTGATTTTACATTAGGTACGCTCAATACATTTCGCTATAAAAGCTGGACCTTAAGTTTTCTGTGGGATCTGAAAGTAGGCGGCGATATTTATAATGGTACTGATCAATACCTCATTGGCCGTGGAAAAAGCGCCAGAACGGCAAATCGTGGTACTCCTTTAGTTGTAAATGGTGTTCTTAACGATGGATTGCAGGATACCAAGACCCCGACCAAAAATACATTGGTGGTTACACCTCAGTACTACAGCAGTTACTATACATCATTACCAGATGAAGAATTTATCCAGAAAAATGTGAATTGGTTTAGGTTAAGGGATATAACCTTGAATTACACCCTTCCTGCTAAGACCATGGATAAAATAAAAGGAATAAAAAGCCTTGGATTCTTTCTTACCGGTAATGATCTGGTATTATTGACTAATTATTATGGAGCTGACCCTGCCGTAAATGCCAATAATCCAGGTACCGGCGGCATAGGGGGTTACGGTCTCGACCTTGGAAACACACCTACCCCGTTGAGTTTAAGTTTTGGATTGAAGGCCCGTTTTTAATAGTCCTTTTATTAATGATCAAACAAAATGATTTATATGAAAAATAAAGTTTTAAAATTAATGATCCCGCTGGCTGTCATTAGCATGGTTGCTATTACATCCTGTAAGAAAACAATTGACGATGCTTATCTAAATCCCAATGCACCGGTTATAGTGCCTATTGAAACTATACTACCTGGTGTACTCGGTGCATTCACTGCTTTCAACTCTGCTGCAGGTACCAACTATGGCGTTCAGCAAGATGCAATCTTGTTTGGAAGATATATTCAATATTGGGGTTCTACAGCAAGCGGGGAAAATTATGGAGAAATGGGTGGTACTATGGGCAGTGATAATACAGGATCAATATGGGCGGCCGTTTATTATGGGCATGGACAAAACGTAAACAGAATTATTGAATGGGGCAAGGAGCAGGAAAAATGGGATTACGTTGGTGTAGCTTATGCCATCAGGGCGTGGGACTGGCTTACATTAACCAATGAATATGGTGAGGCTATTTTGAAGGAAGCCTTTAATACCAGCCTATCGCAATTTCACTATGATACACAACCTGAGTTCTATGATACCTGCAGGGCTACATGCTTTCGTGCTTTAGAGTTTTTGAACAGGACAGATGGAAATGTGAACCCTGCTAACCTTGCCCAAAGCGACGCTTATTTTAATAAGGGCGATATTGGTAAATGGAAAAAATTTGTTTATGGCATACTCGCCCGCTCATATATTGACTTAAGCAGCAAGCAATTATTTTCCGCCAATCATTACGCTGATTCTGCTAGCAAGTATGCAAGCCTTTCATGTGCTACCAATGATGATAATATATTAGCAACGTTTTCCGGCGCTAATAGCAGTAATGGTTTCAATAGTTACTTTGGACCCACCCGCTCAAACATCGGTACTATACGCCAGGGAGAATACATTGCAGATCTGATGTCTGGTGTAAATGATACCACCTTTACTGGTGTTAGCGATCCGAGGACCTGGTATATTTTAAGTGAGAATGCAAACAATACTTTTAAAGGAGTTTTGCCGTGGCTGGGTGTAACGCAATACCTTAATGGTACCACTGCTACGAGTGACTACCCGAAGAATTTTTGGAGAAATCCTAATCCAACTGCCACCAACGGAACGGATGACAGCACCCGCTATGTGTATAGAAATGTAGGCCCATGGCCGATGATGACGGCGTCTGAAATGCAATTCATTCTTGCAGAAGCAGCGTATCATAAAGGAGACATGGCAACTGCTCTTGCAGCATACACGAATGGCATTAGCCTTGATTTCGACTTACTCACTACAACTTATCCATTTAATATTCCTGCAGGTCACGCCATTACGCCGGCAGACAAAGCAGCCTATCTTGCTGACCCTGCTGTAGTTCCGGCATCGGCGGCTAACCTGACGCTAAGCCAGATAATGCTCCAAAAATATATTGCGTTGTATGCATGGGGTGTACATCAAACATGGGTTGACATGCGGAAGTATCATTACGTAGATGTTGATGCTGCCACCGGCCACCAGGTGTATTCTTCCTTTATGCCGCCGCCCACCTCGCCGATTAACTATTTGGCATCTACTAATAATGGGCAGTATGTTTACAGAGCCCGCCCAAGGTTTAACTCTGAGTACCTGTATGACATTCCTGAATTAAGAAGGATCGGAGCTTTAGACCAGGATTATGTTACCCTTAAACCCTGGTTTGCATTGCCATAAATTATTAATAAGAAAATTTATTAGAAATGAAAAAATCAAAATTAGTTATATCAAGCCTTGCCATCTTAGCCGGTTCTTGTTTGTACATATCATGTAGCAAAGAAGCCCCTGGCATAGCTTCTATTCAAAATGATTTCAGCAATTCGGCCAGGGTGCAGGTTTTTAATGCAGCATTGAAGGCAACGGCTAACTATGTATATGTTGATAACGTTCCCGTGTCCGGAGCTGCTGTCGCTTATGGTGGCGTGTTTCCCGGAACAGCTAACTCTTTTGCAGTAGATGCAGGTTCGCATACTTTTTTAATAAAAGACACATTACCTGGCACTACACAGATGCCACTGTCTTTCACACAAAACCTAGAAGCGGGGAAAAGCTATACTACATTCATCTATGATACTATTACAAGTGTAAAACAAGTGACCGTATTAAATAATATAGTAACACCGAAGGATACTACGAGCATGTTGCGTTTTGGAAATTTTCTCA
>JBBPZF010000593.1:0-2615 GCA_038199105.1 Chitinophagales bacterium
CTCGGATATACGGGTTCTAAAAATGATTTCACCTCTTCATCTCCATTTGTCACCATTTCCATTTCCGGGTGAGTTATTTGGGGGCTATTCATAAAGAAACCAGCCTTCCCAAAAACCCTAAACCTTGTCCCGATGTTTAATGTTTTTTCTATCCAGTTTATTCCCTGGAACCAGACTAATTCGAGCTCGCCGGTGCCATCATACAAAGTAGCAACCAGCCGCCTGCTTCTTTTTTCGCCAAATATTTCAACAGAAATAATTTTGCCCGATACTAATACATAATCGGTATCAGAGCCAATCCTATTGACAGGGGTAACTTGTGTTTTATCTATGTGCCGGAAAGGAAAATATTCAAGTAAATCATTAAATATAAAAATACCAGCTTCCTTCTTCAGCAAATCTGCTTTCTGAGGGCCAACACCTTTGAGGTATTCTATGGGGCTGCTTAATATGGGTGATAATCCGGTTATAAATTTTTCTTACAAATATAATAATACCGGTATAGCTTTCGTTGGTCTCTATGTATATCGGGTGAAATGACTTTCAGATTTGTAGTGCATGTGGGTGAAACATCAATATCTCCGGTATACGAAGGATTGTATCTTTGAATAAATCTATTAAATTCTTATATCGAAGTTCGTCCGTCCCATAATTATGATAAATTTTTTAAAAGAAAGAGTAAGAAAATTATTCGCGGAAGCAACACTTTTTTCACTGGAAGTTTTTGTTTTACTTGGCGTATTTACTGCCGCATTAGTTGCATTTATTTTTATTGCGGACATGGTATTTCATGGAAATACGCATGATTTTGATGCGAACGTTTTCAACTTTATTGCCGGACACGTTAGTGATATACACACCGACATCATGCGGTTTTTTACTTTTCTCGGTACACATATATTTTTAATTCCAGCAAATCTTTTATTGACTGCCTGGTTTTTATTTATAAGAAAAAGACGCTGGGATTCTATAAAAATACCAGCAGTGACTTTGAGCAGCTTGTTGCTAATGTTTATCTTAAAATTGATTTTCCACCGGGAACGGCCGTTAACGCCATTGCTGCAAAAGGCAAAAGGATATAGCTTTCCGAGCGGACATGCGCTTATGTCTGTAACTTTTTATGGGTTGCTTATATTCATCGTATGGCAAAGCAGCAAGCCTATATGGATAAAATGGCTTTTATCCGCCGCACTTTTTTTACTAATAATTATCATCGGCAGTAGCCGGGTATATCTTGGGGTTCATTATGCCAGTGACGTACTTGCCGGTTTTTGCGTAGGACTTATTTGGCTCTTACTTTCACTGTGGATGTTAGATAAAATTGAAAAATACAACGGGCAAAAAATAATTGTGAAAAAGATATAATTAACGGTTAAAAAATGCTTGATTATTCTTTTACGTCCATTTTGTTTAGGTTTTTAGGGCAGTAACCTGACGATAATTTCTTTTTATGCTGCGGCAATTTTTGGTGCAAAAGTCTTGTTAAAGAACTGATAAAGAACCTATAATGTGGAAAATTTTGACTCCAAAAGGTGGGATGAGAAAGGATCGCAGGGTATCTTCGCAATCCTTTTAAACGTGATACCATGTTCATTAAAAGCATTCTCACCAACACAAAGTCAGGTAAAAAGAAAAGGAGCTTTATTTAAAAATTAAGCTCATTATTAAAACTGAATAAATCGTTGAATGAATAAATTACTTAAAAAATTTCATGTCTTTTTTGGCTCGGCATTTATCTTTTTAATTCACATTCCTTTTGTATTTGCAAAGATGAAGCCGCATCCGACTATGCCGACTTCTTTTCCGGGAATCACTAATAACGCTGCATCATTTACCGGTGGGGAAATAACTCCGGTTAAAAAAGTTTCAGTGTATGACAGTCTTAAATTGCAAACATTAGGTTTATCAAAAATGGCCTATGAAACTGCATTGAAGGGATTTAATTCATTATGCGCAGCAGGAAAAATAGCAAATGACAATATTGTTTCAATAGTTGATTTTTCATTGCCATCAAGTGAGAAAAGATTGTTTGTAATTGATCTTAAAAATTTCAAGCTGTTGTTTAATACTTACGTGGCACATGGCCGTAATTCAGGAAAAGAGTTTGCAAATCAATTTTCGAATGATCCGGAAAGTTTTAAAAGCAGCCTTGGTTTTTATGTAACCAAAGACACATACAATGGCGCACATGGGTTTTCTCTTCATCTTGAAGGCGAAGAAAAAGGTATTAATGATAATGCATACAGCAGGGCAATCGTAATGCACAGCGCTGCTTATGTTGATGAAAGTGTGGTGAAAAGCCAGGGATTTATTGGGCGCAGCCTTGGATGTCCGGCATTATCCTCTAAGGTTTTCAAGCCAATTATAGAAAAAATTAAAAACGGTTCTTGTCTTTTTTTATATAGTCCTAACGCAGATTATCTTTCACATTCAAGGTTATTAAACCAGGCATCTTAATTATTATCATCAGGCATCTTAGTTATTATATTATTGCCCCTTTAAAAGGGGCTTTTTTTATAAATATTATTTCACACGTTTGTGAAATAGTGCTTTTATTCATGTTGCTTGTCTGCCTCTGATTATCTTTATCAGAATTAAATAAAAAGTATGTTATC
>JBBPZF010000594.1:0-17760 GCA_038199105.1 Chitinophagales bacterium
AAGAATGAAGAACACTATCGCAAGCCATTATCAGCTGTTGATTACCATTTGGGGGAATTTGGTAACCGGGGTTTATTGTCTCTTGCATTGACTGATATGGATGTTGTTGTTCATCTAATAAGTACTACACTTCCGAAAACTTCTAATGACGACCCTGTATTCGATGTACAGTCAAATGTGATAGAAACACTTTTCCTGTTAGAACAGTGTGTCGCGAATAAAATTAAGAAAATAATTTTTGTATCAAGTGGTGGAACCGTATATGGTAGCCCTCAATCATTGCCCGTCGTTGAGGAAAATCCGACAAATCCGATTTGTTCATACGGAATATGCAAGCTTACGATCGAAAAATATTTGGCACTCTTTAGACAGCTACATAATCTTGATTTCGTAATAATTAGACCGTCAAATCCTTTTGGCAGCAGACAAAATCCTGGGGGCATTCAAGGGGCTATTCCAGTCTTTCTCCAGAAAATATTAAAAAATGAAACTATTCAGGTTTGGGGTACGGGCGAGGTAGTGAGAGATTTTGTGTATGTAGAAAATTTAGTGGAGGCAATATACAATTCGACTATTTATCAAACAAGCTCGCGTATTTTTAATGTCGGATGCGGCAAAGGAAATTCATTGAATGATATTCTAAATATAATGAAAAGAATTACGGGTCGGGAATTACGGGTAGAATATACTAATTCGAGAACTTACGATGTGCCAAAAATCTACTTGGATATAACGAAGGCAAACAATGAGCTTCATTGGTTTCCAAGAACTTCTTTGGAGCAGGGAATTACGCACACCTGGGATTTCATTAAACAGCTTAATTTATAAAAATATTCTAACTTTTAATTGTTTGAAGGCACGGACACAATCGAAGCATAATGTGTTTTGAAAAAAGAATAAAAAATTGCTAGGGTAGATAATCAACAGTTTACTTAAAAGTATTTTATAATGCTAAAAAATAAAACTCTGCTTATTACCGGTGGAACCGGTTCCTTTGGTAACGCTGTTTTGCATCGTTTTCTCCATACCGATCATTTCAAAGAGATCCGCATTTTCAGCCGTGATGAAAAAAAGCAGGATGACATGCGCACCCAATTGAAAAATGATAAACTGAAGTTTTATATTGGTGATGTACGGGATTATAATAGTATAGCGGGTGCTATGCATGGAGTGGATTATGTTTTCATGCTGCTGCATTAAAGCAGGTTCCTTCCTGCGAATTCTTTCCCATTGAAGCGGCAAAAACAAATGTATTTGGTACGCAAAATACCATCGATGCAGCCATTGCAAATGGTGTGCAAAAAATGATTTGCCTCAGTACAGATAAAGCGGCTTACCCAATAAACGCTATGGGTATTTCCAAGGCGCTCATGGAAAAAGTGGCTATTGCAGCTTCACGTAATATCCGGGACAATGCAACTAATATATGTCTCACCCGTTATGGAAACGTAATGGCTTCCCGGGGTTCAGTAATTCCTTTATTCTTAAAACAGATAAAATCAGGCAAACCTATTACCATTACCGACCCAAAAATGACCCGCTTTTTAATGTCGCTTGAAGAGGCCGTCGAACTGGTATTATTTGCATTTGAACATGGTAACCAAGGTGATTTATTTGTAAACAAAGCCCCTGCAGGAACCATTGGCGACCTTGCACAGGCGTTAAAAGAAATATGTAATGTAGATAATGAAATCAGGATTATTGGTACCCGCCACGGGGAGAAGTTATACGAAACACTTTGCACAAGAGAAGAAATGCAAAAGGCAGAGGACATGGGGGAATTTTATCGCATACCCGCCGATAATCGTGATTTAAACTATAAACAATATTTTTCCGAGGGCAATGTACATATTTCCCAAGTGGACGATTACCATTCTCACAATGCACAACAAATGAATGTGGAGGGCATGAAAAAATTATTGACGAAGCTACCGCTGATTCGCAAGGAAGTCTTCGGGGAAATGGATGTCGTGCAATATCCAGGTTAAATCAGTTTGTACGAATAGAAATTAGTTATGAAAGAGGCAGAATCGATGTTAATACAAGGTGCGCAACATTTGGATGAAAGAGGCACATTGTCGTTTTTCAATTATTTTGACATGGCGCCGGTAAAACGGCTGTATGTTATCGAACATCCCGATACAATTATTGTCAGGGCCTGGCAGGCCCATAAAATGGAACAGAAATGGTTTTATGTTGTAGAAGGTAGCTTCAAAATTGTTGTTTTAAAACTCGATAATTGGGAAAAACCATCTAAAAATCTACCGGTGCAGGAATTTATTTTAGATTCAGGCATGAACCGGATACTCCATATTCCAGGCGGTTATGCAAATGGATTTAAAGCTTTGGAAGCCCATTCAAAATTGATAGTATTTTCTGACTTTTCAATAGAAGACGCGGGAAAAGATGATTTTAGATTTGATAGATCATTGTGGTATGACTGGTCGGAATAAATGCTTATCAAATGACTTCGTAAATCAATATTTAACCACTAAAATATTTTAGAAATAGCAATCCATGAAAAGAATAGGAATTACCGGGCAGGATGGTTTTATTGGCAAGCATGTATACAACACGCTGGGATTATTCCCCGGTGAATTTGAAAGGATAGATTTTAAAAGAAGCTTTTTTGACAATTCCGAAAATTTGGATTCTTTCGTAAGAAAGTGTGACGTGATAATACATCTTGCGGCTTTGAACCGGCACAATGACCCGGAAGTTATTTATAAAACCAATACCGGCGTAGTAAAATCCTTGATTGCTGCTTTGGAACGTACCGGGAGCAGGGCCCATATTTTATTTTCCTCTTCTTCCCAGGAAGAGCGTGATAATCTTTATGGAAAATCAAAAAAGGAAGGCCGTGAATTACTAAACCGATGGGCTGAAAAGTCTGGAGGTGTGTTTACGGGTATGATCATTCCTAATGTATTTGGGCCGTTCGGAAACCCTTACTATAATTCGGTAATAGCGACATTTTGCCATCAAATTAGTCACGCTGAAACTCCGAAAATTGATTTGGATGTAGAAATGAAGTTGATTTATATTGGAGAGTTGGTAAAAATGATCATGGAAGGGATCAGATCGGGGAAAAATAATCCTGATTATAAAGTTCCACATACATCAGAATGTAGCGTTTCATCAATTTTAAGTTTGTTGGAATTATACAAAGACCAATACCTGAATAACGGAGTTATTCCGGAAATTAAATCAACGTTTGAATTGAATTTATTCAACACTTTTCGTAGTTATATGGATATGGAAAATCATTTTCCGGTGAAATTTACAGAACATACGGACCCAAGAGGCGCTTTTGTGGAAGTTATACGCCTGAATGTTGGGGGGCAGGTATCCTTTTCCACTACAATACCTGGCATTACAAGGGGCAATCATTTTCATACAAGAAAAATTGAACGTTTTGCAGTTATCAAAGGCAAAGCATTAATCCAATTAAGACAAATTGGTACAGATAAAACATTAAATTTTGAATTGAACGGAGAGGAGCCTGCTTATGTAGATATGCCCATCTGGTTTACCCACAATATTAAAAATACCGGCGAAGAAGAATTATATACAATTTTCTGGATCAATGAATTTTACAATGCCGATGATCCGGATACGTATTTTGAAAATGTATAAACCGAAATTAGCTTATGAAAGATAAATTGAGAAAACTGAAAGTAATGACTGTGGTAGGTACCCGGCCGGAAATAATTCGGCTATCGCGGGTGATAGCGGCTTTGGACGCGTCAGAAGCTATAGAACATGTATTGGTGCATACTGGTCAAAATTATGATTATGAATTAAATGAAATATTTTTTGAAGACCTGGGCATTCGCAAGCCAAATCACTTTCTAAATGCCGCAGGCTCCACCGCAGTAGCAACGATCGGCCAGGTATTAATAACTATTGATCCCTTATTGGCCCAGGAAAGGCCGCAAGCTTTTCTTGTGCTGGGCGATACTAACAGTTGTTTGTGTGCCATTCCTGCTAAAAAAAGACATATTCCCATTTTTCACATGGAAGCAGGTAACCGTTGTTTTGATGAAAGAGTACCGGAAGAAACTAACAGGAAAATAGTAGATCACATAGCTGACATTAATTTAACGTACAGCGATATTGCCCGGGAATATTTATTAAGGGAAGGTTTGGCTGCTGATAGAATAATAAAAACGGGCTCCCCGATATTTGAAGTGTTGAATCATTATTCGCCCGCAATTGAAGCTTCGGATATTTTGAAAACATTGGAATTAGAAGAAGGAAAATATTTCGTTGTTTCCGCACATCGCGAAGAAAACATAAACAGCGAAAAAAATTTTACAGGTCTGATGCAAAGCCTGAATTTGATTGCGGAAAAATATCATTTCCCTATTATTGTTAGTACGCATCCACGCACACGAAAGAAAATTGAGGAGAAAAAGATCCGGATGCAACCTGAAGTGCAATTTTTAAAGCCATTGGGCTTTAATGATTACAACGCTCTGCAAAAGCATTCTTTTGCCGTTTTATCAGATAGCGGAACTATTTCAGAAGAATCATCTATTTTAAATTTTAAGGCATTGAATATTCGGGATGCGCACGAGCGCCCTGAAGCAATGGAGGAGGCTTCAGTGATGATGGTAGGATTAAACCCGGAGCGTATTTTACAAGGATTGATTCAATTGCAGTTTCAACAGACCGGTCAACAACGCAATTATAGGAGAGTATCCGATTATTCAATGCCAAATGTGTCGGAGAAAATCGTTCGGATTATTTTGAGTTATACGGACTATGTTAAAAGAGTGGTTTGGAGCGAGTAGATTATTTGCAAATCAACGTGTCGAGAATTTTAATCATATCCGCTTTATTTCCACCAGAACCTGTCGTTTCAGCAATGCTTTCAAGGGATATAGCTGATATGTTATCCCGACGGCATAACGTAGTTGTTCTTTGTCCTCGTCCAACCCGTCCTGAAGGTTTTGTTTTTGAGAAAACATTTGAAGCCGAAAATTATAAGGTGCAGCGCCTTGGTTCGTTTACTTGCGCATCCTCAGATTTATTGGGCCGTTTTCGCGAAAGTTATAGCTTCGGGGTCCATTGTGCAAAATACCTTCAAAAAAATTCAAAACAAATTGATTGTATCTACATGAATTCATGGCCTTTGTTCGCTCAGTATAAAATCATAAAAACAGCAAAAAAATTTGATATCCCGTGTGTCTTACATATCCAGGATATTTATCCTGAATCATTAACGGATAAGTTGCCAAAATTGGTAAGAAAGTTAATTAAGATCTTACTGATTCCGATGGATAAATTTAATTTAAAAAACGCAAAACATATTTTGGGGATATCATCAAATATGATTTCTTTTCTTTCTAAAAGTAGGGGAATTAATAAGGACAAATTTGAGTTAATTAGAAATTGGCAGGATGATGATCAATTCATAAGTCATATTCCTCAAATAAATACAGAAGAAAAAAAAGCCTTTATATTTATGTACGTGGGAAGTTTAAGCCAAAGTGCAGGCGTCGCCAGGTTAATTGATGGCTTCAATAAAGCTAGGTTGGCAAATTCAAAATTAATAATTGCAGGTAACGGCTCAGATAAAAAAAAATGTATTGAAATTGCAAACTCTTTCCCAAATAATCAAATAGAATTTTGTGAAGTTGCACCTGTTAAAGTGCCGGAATTACAATCACAATCGGATATTTTATTATTACCCTTGAAAAAAGGAATAGCAAAAACCGCGACTCCCTCAAAACTTACAGCTTATTTATTATCTGCTAAGCCAGTAATTGCCTGTGTTGAAGATGAAAGTGACGTAGCTAATATTATAAATGAAGCTAATTGTGGTTTTGTCATTGAGCCTGAAAATGTGGAAATATTAGCCGAAACAATGCAAAAGGTTTATAGGATTAAACAATCTGAACTTGAAAGTTTAGGTTCGAGTGGAAGGGAATATGCTCTAAGGAATCTTTCAAAGAAAATAAATTTGCAAAAGGTCGTGACAGTTATTGAAAATTTAGTTGATGGAAATAAAAAAGATTGAAAGGGAAGATTTGCCTCAGGTAGTGAATGTCCACAAAGATTCATTCAAAGGTTTCTTTCTTACTGATCTGGGGGATCATTTTCTCACCGTTTATTATGACTGCGTTCGTAAAGATAAAAAAGGAATATTAGTTGGTCTTTATGATGAAAGCCAATTGTGTGGGTTTTTTGCGGCTACTACACTGTCTAAGGGATTCAATAAACAATTAATAATAAAGAATTTTTCTCGGTTTTCATTAATTGGGTTGAGATTGTTTTTTACTCAAATATCCTCTTTGGTTCGGTTAATTAAGAACTTTACCAAAACTAATAAGGACTTTCACGATTATGGCGACTATGCAGAATTACTTTCGATAGGTGTAGCTGTTAATAAACAGGGACAAGGTATCGGAAAAGAATTATTAATAGAATTTGAAAGACAAATGCTATTAAGGGATTGTTCTTCTCTATCTCTCACTACCGACTTTAATAATAATGAAAAAGCGATACAATTTTATAAAGGCTTGGGATATGAGGTTTATTATGATTTCATAACCTATCCTGATAGGAAAATGTACAGGATGATAAAAAAAATACAATAGAAAAATGAAAATATCTTTTGCACCCCCATATATAAACGATGCCGTTATTTATGAAGTAGTTGATTCATTAAAATCCGGCTGGATAACTACGGGTCCCAAAGTAAAAGCACTGGAGGAAGAGATTAAAAAATTTTGCGGAGCACGGGAAGTATTATGCGTTAATTCCTGGACATCAGGAGCAATTATGATGTTAAGGTGGCTGGGAGTGAAAGCCGGTGATGAAGTTATTGTGCCTGCCTATACCTATAGCGCTACCGCTTTGGCGGTGATGCATGCAGGGGCAAAACCTGTGATGGTAGATTCTGGTGAAGATTTTAATATTTCGGTTGTGGCGATCCGCAAAGCGATTACGCCTAAAACAAAAGCGATTATCCCGGTAGATATTGCGGGGTTTCCGTGCGATTATGATGCTATTATGTCAATGGTACAAGAGGAGAAGCTATTAGATATATTTCAACCTGATTCTCCAGTGCAGCAGAAATTAGGACGAATTCTTGTAATGAATGATGCCGCCCATTCGCTGGGCGCGTGGTATGGTAAAGATATTCGTACAGGTAGTGAAACGGATGTGGCCATCTTCTCACTGCATGCGGTTAAAAATATTACTACTGCAGAAGGTGGCGCTATTTGTTTGAACCTGCCTGAGCCTTTTGACAATACTGAATTATATAAAGAATTAAGGCAAATGACTTTGAATTGTCAAACCAAGGATGCTTTTTCAAAAAGTAAAGCCGGTGGATGGCGTTATGATATTGTCGGTTTTGGTATGAAGATAAATATGGCAGATGTGAATGCTGCTATTGGCCTGGCGCAAATGCGCCAATACCCATTATTACAGGAAGGACGTAAAAGGGTATTTAATGCATATAACACTTCTTTCAGGGCTTTTGATTGGGCCATTTTGCCTCCTTGCGAAATGAATGGTAAGGAGAGTTCTTATCATATTTATGCCTTACGCATAAAGGATATTACGGAAGAACAGCGTGATGCAATCATAGAAGAAATTGCCAAACAGGAAGTGGCGGTTAATGTGCATTTCATTCCCATGCCGATGCTCAGTTTTTTCAAAGATCAAGGTTACGAAATAGCCGATTATCCTCAAGCTTATAAAAATTTTTCCTCTGAAATCTCCTTACCTGTTTATCCTCAATTGACAAATGAAGAAGGCGATTTTGTGGTCAACACTGTCAAAAATGCTTATCAAAAAGTGATGCAGGAGAAATGATACGTTTTTTTGATATTTTATTTTCATTAGTGGGAATAATTATTTTATTTCCGTTATTTATGATAATATATATTTTGATTGTGGCAGAAAGTAAAGGAGGAGGATTTTATATACAGCCTAGAGTTGGTAAAGATGGCATCGATTTTAAGTTATTTAAATTCCGTTCGATGTATATTGGCTCCGATAAAAAAGGGTTGATAACTGTGGGAGGAAGAGATAAAAGAATGACGAAAATCGGAGCCTTTATCAGGCGATTTAAATTAGATGAATTACCCCAGCTTATCAATGTTTTGAAGGGGGATATGAGCTTGGTAGGACCACGGCCTGAGCTAAGGTATTTTGTTAATCTTTATACACGAGAACAAAGAGAAGTATTACGTGTTCGGCCGGGCATCACCGACTATGCATCAATAGAGTATGTTAATGAAAATTTTATTTTGGGTTCAGCTATCGACCCTGAAAAAGTTTATATTGATGAAATCTTACCTCACAAAATCCGTTTGAATATGAAGTATATTCAAAGCTATGGAATGAAAGAATACTTTCGGCTCATTTTCTTAACACTATGGCACATAATTAAAAAAAGGGAAATAAAATCCTTGTATTAATATAGTTAGTTTGTTATGCTGAAAATAATTACTGTTATTGGCGCAAGACCTCAATTTATAAAAGCAGCCACACTATCACGTGTTTTTGCTAAATATCCTGATCAGGTCAAAGAATTAATTATTCATACCGGGCAGCACTTTGATCAGAATATGTCTGAGATATTTTTTGAAGAAATGGAGATTCCAATCCCACATTATAATCTTAATATTAACGGACTTTCACATGGTGCCATGACCGGCCAGATGTTAGAAGGAATAGAAAAAATTATTATTGTCGAAAAGCCAGACTATTTATTGGTATATGGAGACACTAATTCAACGATCGCAGGTGCGTTAGCTGCAAAGAAACTCCATGTTAAGGTAATTCATGTAGAAGCGGGGCTTAGGAGTTATAATATGGATATGCCCGAAGAGATAAACCGTATTTTAACCGATAGGATAAGTGATATTTTATTTTGCCCTACACAAGGTGCGATTAATAATTTGCATCAGGAGGGTTTTGATTACTTACAAGCCCGGATTGTTTTATCAGGAGATGTGATGCAAGATGCTGCGATATATTACAAGAAAAAATCTGGTCAAATCTCAAACGTACTTGCAAATAATCATATAAAAAGCAATGAATTCGTTCTTGCTACTATCCACAGGGCGGAAAATACCGACAATGATATAAGGCTAAGAGAAATTGTATTCTCACTAAATAAAATTAATGAAATAATTCAGGTTATTGTTCCTCTTCATCCGCGTACTGCTAAAATTTTGAAAGATAAGGATATCGATGTGGAATTTACAATTATTCAGCCGGTAGGCTATTTTGATATGCTGCAGTTAATCTCCCACTCCAGGTTAATACTAACTGATAGCGGGGGGCTGCAAAAGGAGGCCTACTTTTTTAATAAATATTGTATCACATTTCGGGATGAAACGGAATGGGTAGAATTAGTCGAAAATGGGTACAACCTGGTAGTTGGGGCATCATCTAAAAAAATTATCGCTGCATTTCAGAATTCAATTGACAGAGTTTTCACTAAAGGGGAAGAATTATATGGTGGAGGTAGAGCTGCAGAGATTATTTGTGCAGAAATTATGCGGATACCTACTAATTCTTAATAAAGTGACGGTAAGTAATTGATACATCAGCCACACAGTAAAAAAAACAGATAAATAATTGAAATGAAAGATTTTGCATTAATAGGAGCAGCCGGCTATATTGCTCCCCGCCATTTAAAAGCAATAAAAAATACCGGGAATAATCTCACGGCTGCATTTGATCCATTTGATAGTGTAGGGATAATGGACAGTTATTTTCCTAACGTAGATTTTTTTGTAGAGTTTGAGCGCTTCGATAGGCACATAGAAAAATTAAAAAGAAAAAACAGATCGATTGATTATGTCTCTGTATGTTCTCCCAATTATTTACATGACAGCCATATCCGGTTTGGATTAAGGAGCGACGCAGATGTGATCTGTGAAAAACCAATAGTGTTAAATCCCTGGAATATTGAAGCTTTACAGGAAATTGAAAAGGAAACCGGGAATAATATTTTTTCTATTTTACAATTACGCCTTCATCCTTCTATAATGGCACTGCGGGAAAAGGTGCTAAACGGGCCAAAAGATAAAGTTTACAATGTTGACCTAACCTATCTGACTTCCAGGGGCCACTGGTATTATACATCCTGGAAAGGAGACCTAAGCAAATCGGGAGGCATTGCAACCAATATTGGCGTACATTTTTATGATATGTTGACATGGATATTTGGAGGTGTGCAAAAAAACATCGTACATCTGCACACGCATGATAGGGCTGCGGGGTATCTGGAGTTAGAGAAAGCACGCGTAAGGTGGTTCTTGAGCATAAATGAAGAAACTATACCCAATGAAATAAGAGCGCAGGGAAAGAAAACCTATAGATCTATCCTAATTGAAGGGCAGAAACTTGAATTTAGCGATGGATTTACTGATTTACATACAGCATCTTATGAAGCAATTCTTGCAGATAAGGGTTTTCGCATTGGGGAAACTAAAGTTGCTATTGATATTGTTCATGACATCAGGCATGCTGTTCCAATAGGATTGCAAGGCGATTATCATCCCTTATCCAAAATGCCAACTTCTAAACATCCATTTTCTTAATAAAAAAATATGAATACTGATTTTTTTGCGCATGAAACAGCACTTATTGATGATGGCTGTACAATAGGTAAGGGCACCAGGATTTGGCAATTTTCTCACTTAATGGCTAAATGTACTCTCGGGGAAAATTGTAATATTGGACAAAACGTGGTGATCAGCCCTGAGGTAGTTTTAGGCAACAATGTAAAAGTCCAAAACAATGTTAGCATTTACACAGGGGTGAGCTGCGATGATGATGTTTTCTTAGGGCCTAGTATGGTGTTCACTAATGTTATCAATCCCAGGTCGGCAGTAAATAGAAAAGATCAATTTTTAAAAACACATGTGGGCAAGGGAGCAACCATCGGTGCTAATGCAACAATTATATGTGGCCACAACATCGGGCAATATGCATTTATTGGTGCCGGCGCGGTGGTTACAAAAGAAATTAAAGATTATGCATTGGTTGTTGGCAACCCGGCAAAGCAAGTTGGCTGGATGAGTGAATATGGCCATAAACTGGTTTTTGACAAGGATAATAGAGCAGTTTGCATAGAAAGCAAAATGATCTATAAAATGACAAACGGTCACGTTTTTAATACAGGAGAATCAACTTAAATCTGCGTTTTTTATATTCAACACATTGAAAAAATATATTTTTTTCACTACACTTCGCTTCCTAAGTCTATGTTTAAACAGTAGACATTGCATCACCAGTTGATTGCATCCTTAGAACTTCCTACACATAAAGCCACCACAGGATTTCATCGCCGTATAATAAGGTTTGTTTATGAGATTCTTATTTGTTTGCCTTCATAAAGTCCTATCTTATCAGGACAACACTTCCCTTCTTTAATAATTTTTCACCGGAATCACAAAGTGCTTCGAGATAATAAACAAATACATCACTTTGCTGTCCCGCACCGTTTAATTGACCATTCCATCCGAAGGCCTGGTTGTTAGGCGGAAAATTAGTCGCTTCATAAACAAGTTTGCCAAAGCGATTATACACTGAAAACCTGGTGATTGTTTTTATACCCCGCGTAATCGGGTAAAAATAATCATTGATATTATCGCCGTTAGGGGTAAACGCATTAGGTACCAGGAGATAAGAATCTTTACATTCAATATATATTTTTACTGAATCAGTGGCAACACATCCGCTATCCGAAGTCACCTTTATATAAAACGTATTAGCACTTAGCGCAACTCCGTTGGGGTTGGGGCAAGTGCTGCAACTTAACACACTACCGGGAGTCCATAGATAGGCTGCCACGTTGCTGCTATATACCGGATTTATAGAGAAGGGCGAATTGTAAGCATAAAATTGATCTGCACCTGCATCAACAGTTGGAAGACCTTTTACCTGCACAGTAATGCTGGTACTGCTGGTGAAACATCCAACGGAGTCAGTAAGCGTTGCTGTATAGGTGGTGTTCTGCACAGGAGAGGCTACCGGCCCGTAAATATTAGGATCAGATAAACCATTTGCGGGCGACCAAACAATTTTTTTGCCGGGAGGATCAGCATTTAAATGAATGGTGTCATTAAGGCATATATACGAATTCGTTGCCATGGAGCTAGCTGTAAAAGGCGAATAGGCTTTTACCAAAATGCTGTCAGTTGCAGTACAGCCATAAGGAGTTGTGGCCAGAATATGGTAGGTCGTATTGGAAGTGGCATTATTAATTACCGTATCGCAGGTGGCGCAGGATAGCGAACCCGCAGGGCTCCATTGCAGGCTGCTGCCACTGAACGCATATAAGGTATCCGGGCTTCCTGCGCAAAGTGTATCAACCCGGGGCAAGGCAAAGATGAAAGGAAGCGCATGCACTTTTACCGTATCGGTGAGGGTATCAACGCAGCCATTCATATCTGCTGCTGAAAGCGTAACGGTGTAGGAGCCGGCATTGGCATAGGTATGAGGCTGAGGCTGGTAGGTATTTTCATTCGCCGTTTGATCCCCGAAATTCCAGTTCCAGGAAACGATTGAATCAGCAGGAAGAAAGGGACGGGACGTATCGTTTACCGTATAGGGGTTGTTAATACACAACGAGGCTGGCGCGGTAAACCCCAGGGCCGGGCCTCTCACAATGAATGAATGGCCTAAAAAAACCGTATCTGCACAATAAGTGGGGCCATGATTGATGATAACGTAATTGGAAAAATTTCCCAGGCTGTCTGCATATAGCGGATAAGATGAGTTACCCGAAGGCCCGGATTGCTTTCCGTCAATATACCAGGTATATTGAGCTGACGTATCCGGGTTATTGGAAACGCTAAAAGTGGTGTTGGTATTGATACAGATAATACTATCCGCGTTTACAAGGGCAGGTTGCCCGGTGTGAATTACCTTGTGGTAGTTATCGCTACACCCTGTAACACTGTCTGCTACGGTAAGAGTGGTTACAAAATTACCTGAAGGAGGATAAGAATGCGTAGCATTCAGAGTATGAACTACCGGGGACCCATCACCGAAATCCCAGGTAATGGAAGTCAGATTGCCCTGGCTTGTGTTTTGAAACGTAAAGGTATTTTTATCTGCACACCCGTTTGTGTAATTATAGCTTGCTATCACTCCAATGATTTTGATAGTCGCATAAATGGCCGGGCTATAGCAACCATTATTCAATGGCAAAAAGTAAATACTTTTTGGTCCTAAAGTTGCGAATTTATGATAGGCAATCGTATCGGTCACATAAACAGAGGTGCCATCGCCAAAATTATAATAGTATTGAGTTATATTATTTGCCTTTCCAACAAAAATAGCAGTATCTGAACCGCAAATGACCGGGTTAACGGCGTAGGTTACCCTATTGGTAGGAGGAATTCCAAACCCAATCCCATTATAGGTGTAACTATTTGTGCAACCATCAATGGTAGTAACCGTTACCGTTGGTGAATATTTTCCCGGGTTGGTATAAGTGTGCATGGCGGTATTACCTTGGGTTATTAATATCGGGCTTCCGTCGCCAAAATTCCAGGAATAATTGGTTGCGGTACTTCCTGCAGGTGCGGTAACGTTTGCAGTAAAATTAACATTCTGAGGTACACAACCGGATGTCGGGGATGCAATACCGGTAATTTTGGGTGGTGCTATCGTAATAACTGTTTGATTTGAGGACATACATCCGGTGGAATAGGTAGCGTTGAGTGTAACGGTGTCAACCGCAAAAGAAGTAAAATTATGACTGGTACTATTATTTGCAGAATTTAAAGTTGTTCCGTCTCCAAAATCCCAGGAGTAATTACTAATCGAACCACTTCCTGAAGCATCAAAAGTAATCGTTCCGGGGGCACAAATGGCATTTTTGCTTGCATTGATTGTTGGAGGAATAGAAGAATTTATAGTAATGGTTTTGGCGGCCGTAGCGGTAGCCCCTCCGGGGTAAACGACAATGAGTTTCACAGTAAAAGTACCTGCGCTCGAATAAGTTGCTACGGGATTGGGTTGATTACTGGCAGTGCCGTCGCCGAATTGCCAGAAAAAGCTGGTTGGGGTTCCTGTAGCAGTTTCTTTAAACTGTATAGTAGAGGGATTGCAAAATAATCCATTAGTTGTTGCGTAAGCGAAGTCTGCAGTCTGGCTTTTTGCCATTAAAGTGAAAGAAAAAAAACAAATGAATAACACAATTTTGTTCATAGAGTACATATAATTAATGCTGTCACCATCCAATCCTTTTCGGGGCTTGTTTTTATTTCCTGCGTTCATCCCGGGATTTCCTCAAAGATAATTTTAAGAAAAGCATTCAACATTTTTAGTAGAAAGCCGGGTAGCGGGTACCTGCATATATCGTTCCAACATATAGAAAAATGCTCTTATGTAAGAGTATATTTCGGCCATTCTAATTGGAATTTAAAATTAAGGAAAAATACAGTAGCACAAATACCAATAGCCAACTTTTCAGGACCAGGAAATGCATAGATAGAGCATAGATAGAGCATAGATAGAGCATAGATAGAGCATAGATGAAGCAATAGACAGAGTATGGGGAGTGTATGAAAGTGATTTTAGTAAGTGGACATATAATAATGACTATTGAATTGGTGAACAGTAAAGATTTAGTCTTAAACTGATCGCTATTGCCAGGGATACGTAAGTTTATGAGGCGGGGCTCCAAAATCCATTTTCTATTTTAAAAAGATTTACTTTTGGCAACTATTTTCAAAGCCTCTGGCATATTTTTAAATACGGTATGCTTCTTGGATTACCTTTTGTACATGAAATATGAATAAAGGCATTAAACATAATGATTCGTTTGTGTGCCCCAAAGACTCGTTATGTGTAGAGATTACCAATTGCAATTTCATATGATAAAAACACACTTTACGAATAAGTTTGCTCCGCGTTGGATTATTTTTTGTTGCGATTTGGCCTTGATCACTTTCTCATTTGTCTTTTCTTTTTTTCTTATTCGCCATTTATTAGTGGATCTACCAAGTGTAATTAAATTTATACCTTCTGTATTTATAAATGCAGTAGTATTTTTGCTTTGCGTTGTAGCTTTCCCTATCTACCGCGGAATAATAAGATATTCTGAGACGAATGATATTTTAAGGATAATAAAATTCGCTTCCCTTCAGCTTGCTATCTGGTGCGCTATTTATTCAGTCGATAACAACGCTGTAATAAAGGGATTTGTACCACTTCCTTTACTTATAATAAATTTTTTTACCGTTATTTTTACGCTTGTCTTATTCAGGCTATTAGTGAAAGAAATCTACTTTAGGGCACAACCGAAATCGCTTACTACGAATAAAGCAATTATTTACGGGGCCGGGTCAATGGGCCTGATTACGAAGAAGGTACTCGAGCAGGATGTGAAAAATCATACCCTGGTAGTGGGCTTTATTGAAGATAGCGGCTCTAAAATCGGGAAAAACCTGGAAGGCTTGCCTATATACAGTGCAGGTGGTATTGGTCTTGAAAAAATTCTTAAAGCTAAGTTGGTAACCCAACTATACATTGCCATTGATAAGCTAACTGTAGACAAAAAAATCGCTATTTCAGATGTTTGCGCACCATTAAATATAAAAATTAATGTAATTCCACATGCAAAGCAATGGTCTGGTGGACTTTTTCAGCAGAAGCAGGTAAAAGAGCTAAATATTGAAGAACTGCTTGAAAGAGATGAAATAAGCTTGCCTCACAGTATGCTACAAGACACCTATAAAGACACTGTGGTACTTGTAACAGGTGCAGCAGGTTCTATTGGTAGTGAAATATGTCGCCAACTAACTCAGTTTGATTTTAAAAGACTCATCCTCCTCGATCAATCGGAGTCAGGTTTATTTGATTTGGAATTTGAATTAAGAAGAAAAGGATTGAAGACGCCTCTGCAGATTGAAATTGCCTCTGTCAGAGACGCCGCTAAGCTAAAAAAGATGTTTTCACATAACAGGCCAGATTTTGTATTTCATGCTGCCGCGTACAAGCATGTTCCATTGATGGAGATATTTACCAGCGAAGCCGTTCTTACAAATATTTTTGGGAGTAAAATGGTTGCTGATATGGCTTTGGCTTACGGAGTAAAAAAGTTTGTGATGATCTCCACCGATAAGGCTGTTAACCCAACGAATGTAATGGGTGCTACCAAGAGAATTTCTGAAATTTACATACAATCTTTAAGTGATCAAAATAATTCACAAACAGAATTTATTACAACGCGATTCGGCAATGTATTAGGGTCGGCGGGTTCAGTTGTAGCAACCTTCAAAAAGCAAATTAATGCCGGTGGGCCGGTTACTGTTACGCATCCGGATATTACAAGATATTTCATGACTATACCTGAAGCTTCAAAGCTGGTTTTAGAGGCTGGAAAAATTGGTGAATCAGGTGATATCTTATTATTTGATATGGGTGAACCTGTGAAAATAATTGAGCTTGCCAAAAAGATGATACAACTGGCAGGGTTAAAGCCCGATGAGATTCCCATAGTATATTCCGGTTTACGACCAGGTGAAAAAATGTATGAAGAACTATTTAAAGACTCTGAAGAATTTGCCAAAACATATCATCCACGGATATTAAGAGCAAAGAAATCTTGTATTGTAAATGATGACTTCGCTTCATTGTTTGAAGAACTTGAACAAGCTGCCCTCGCACACAATAACGATATCATACCTTATATTCTTCAAAAGATGCTTCCTGAATTTATTTCTACCCCAGGGTTAGCCAAAAAATCGCTTAATAAATCTAAAGCCGAAGCGATCCAGAAAATGTAGTATACTTTTTGTTTCCAAAAGGACAAACATTGTCGCCCGTCTTACTACCTCTTCAAAGATTAGGAAAAATAATTATCAGTTTTGTATTTGACGGAGTAGTTATGTTTTGAATTATTTTGGAAAATTTACAATTTATTCTTTGCTATTAAATTGAATCCCCCTACCTTCGCACTCCCAAAATAAATTTGGTTTAAAAGTTCTTTAAATATGTCTCAAAGAATCAGGATTAAACTTCAGTCTTACGATCACAACCTGGTAGATAAATCAGCAGAGAAAATCGTTAAGACTGTACGCAGCACAGGCGCAGTAGTTACAGGGCCAATTCCTTTACCTACTCACAAAAAAATATTTACTGTTTTGCGTTCTCCTCATGTGAATAAGAAAGCGCGTGAGCAGTTTCAGTTGTGTACGCACAAGCGCTTACTGGATATATATACCAGTAGTTCGCGAACTGTTGATGCCCTATCAAAACTTGATTTACCATCAGGTGTTGATGTTGAGATAAAAGCATAACCTCATCCCGGCCTTCTCCAAAATGGAGAAGGAGAGGAAAGTTCTTATATAAAATTGTAACACCCATCTACTACTGAGCTTGTCGAAGTAGGAGCGCTGGGTATAAAAAGTAGAAATGAAAAGTATTATTGGAAAGAAAGTTGGCATGACCAGCATTTTCGATAGTAATGGCAAGCAAACCGCTGTGACCATTATTGAAGCAGGCCCGTGCGTAGTAACACAGAAAAAGACTGTTGATACGGATGGATACAATGCAGTCCAGCTTGCTTTTGGGGACAAAAAAGAAAAGCATACTCTCCTCTCAGAAAAAAATCATTTTGCCAAAGCAAATACCACGGCAAAGAAATTCGTAAAAGAAATACGCGATAGCGAAACAGATAAGAATATGGGCGACATTATAAGTGTTGACATATTTAATGAAGGTGATAAGGTTACTGTTGTTGGCACTACCAAGGGTAAAGGATTCCAG
>JBBPZF010000595.1:0-2616 GCA_038199105.1 Chitinophagales bacterium
ATCAATCCTTATACCTGGCTTAAAGATGTATTGATGCGCATACCTGATTATGATGTGAAAAACCTGGCAGAGCTACTTCCTCAAAACTGGAAAAAACCGGAAGCCTGATAGAAGCATAGATGGGTTGGATGATGGCTTACTTTACAGACACTATATTCGATCATTTATCGGAACAAGGCGTTTCGTGGAAATATTTTGAGCACAGCCCATGCCAGTTGCGGCTTTTTGAGCGGCATACGTTCGACTCCCAAAACGTTGTTAACTATGACGATCCCGAATTTGGGTTTGAGAATCTTGCCTTGTCTGGAGCGCTTCCATCGGTTACTTTTATCGACCCCCATTTTCTTGATTTCCCGCCAAACAGTTTTTGTGATGAGCCGCCTTCTGATATACGCAACAGCCAAAGATTTATTGAAGATTTGGTTGGGATTGTTCGGGCCAGTCCAAACTGGGAAAAGACGCTGTTGATTATCACTTATGACGAGCATGGTGGATTTTATGATCATGTGCCACCCCCTATTGCGGCACAGGTCTCACCTGAGTTGCCAAAGACTACTGGCGTGCGTCTACCTACTTTTATTGTATCACCATGGGTAAAGCGTGGCTCTGTGTTTGGACACGACAGCACAGTAATTACCCCTCCTATAAATGAAACCGAATTGGCCCGGCCATCAGTTTTTAACGACAGCCTTTATTTTGATCATACATCAATTTTAAAGACCATTGCAAGAAGATTTTTAAGTCAAAACCCGCCATACATGGGTGCAAGGTATGCTGCAGCGCATGATCTTTCAGAAGTGTTGAGCACGGAGATGGAAAAAAGCCCTGATCAATTTTTGCCGTTTGTTCCATATACTTTGGATTATGAGAATACGAAAATGAATTTGGATGTTCGCAACGGAGATCGTTCGCTGCATGCATTATTACAGACAAGCACTGCTAACGCTTTGAACATACCCGATTCGCAAAAATTCAGGTTTGAAGATGCCGGAGACGGGTTTGTGTATATCCGAACTTTTGCAGGACTGTTTGTTACCGTTCTTTTTTCCGGAAAGCCAGTCAATCCTCTCTCCAATTCGGCGCCGGTTTATCCCGTTGAGCAAAATTTGAAATTTCCATTCGGTTCCGTTAGATCAAAAGATCTTAATCTTCAAAAATGGAAGTTGGTCCCTGCCAATAATGTATTACCGTTCGATACCGGTTTTATTGTGTATTCAGCGGCTTTTCGAAATTTGGTTTTACAAGTAGGTAACGGAGCTGTGGGTAGAATAGGGCCTGCTGTTATACTGAGCATACCAACACCCTCAACCAATCCTTTGGTGAAACCGAATCAGTGGAATATTATTTCTCCGCTTAATCCAAACAGCGTCGTGGTCAAATAGTTGAAAAGATGTAAGACAGATTTTTTGTATGGATGATTGGTCCCTTATTCGGTAACCGAAGGATCCCTCAACTATAGTCCTCGTTTGCAACGAGGACGTCAGAAGGAATAGTCGATACCCCCTGCTAATCCCTGTATTCGAAGAAGATCATGGGCTATAAGCTTCATGATAACATGAAAGTGAGTATGGTAGAAGAAGCCTTAACGATGGAGTTGAAAAATTGTAAATACGGCCGGTCGTCCATTATACATCACAGTGACAGGGGCATATAATATTGCTGCCCCGGCTATACAAATTCCGCTGAGCAAAAAGGTATGCGCTTAAGCCCCACTGAACATTCTAACCCGTATGAAAATGCGGTAGCAGAAAGAATTAATGGTATCTTGAAATACGAATTTGGCCTTGTGCAAACGGTACCGGATTTGCGCACGTCCCACAAGATGGTGAGCGAGGCAAAGGAAGCTCCAGGAATTTTGTTTGGAAAGCTTATCATATTCAGGGCCACAATGAAAAGAAGTCACAATATTCAATCATAAAACATGGTCAACCTATTTTAGGGTAAGACATGGATACATCGCAAGAGTTGGCACAGCCTTCAACTTTACCGATGCTGCCCCGCTATTTTAGCACATTTGCAAGGCACACAAAACCCAGACACAAAGCCGACCTTACAGAAGAGCTAAAACTACTAACGCACGACCTGCGCACTCCGCCTGACGCGATTTAAATAAACCTTGCTTAAAATATGAACAATATAATCACCTTCAACAACCGATAGAAGCCAATTAACTATTACAGGACAATTGTATGCCCTACTGTTTCAAAACCTGCATTTTTTTGAAACTGTCCATTTTCCAACTTATAGATAAACCGACCAAAACTGTTATTTACATAGCGCCTTTTATTGGCCCTGTTTTATTCTCAGTATTTCAACTGGTATCAATCCATGTGCTTCTTTATGCGTTTTGATAATTGCATTTGAATCCGCTGCTTGCTACGTTTAGTAGTAATAGTAAGCGGCCACTGACGCCAAATAGCCTAATTGGCGTGTACCCGATTGAGTTCATCTTCTGAGCCTCTTTCCCTGTTCCTGTTTTCTTTTACTTTCATATTGCCAAACTTTTTGCTATAGGTGAGCTTAAAGGTTGTAACAACAAATTTGACGTTGAGATTTACAACCAGGTTTTGCTGCGGCTGATTAACGGAAATTTTCAAATGTGGAGGACCTGAAAAA
>JBBPZF010000596.1:0-6690 GCA_038199105.1 Chitinophagales bacterium
CTTTATTTGGCTGTATAAAATACTTATTGATAGTTTTTTTACGCAAAAAGTGCCAAAACAGAATATTTTTTTTCGTGCGGGCATTGCTCTTTTTCTATTAGTCTTTTTGTTTGTACCCATTCGAGGGGGCTTTCAAAAAATTCCGATAAATCAAAGCGACGCATATTTTTCACCCACTTTATTTGCAGACCATGCAGCCATCAATTTACCATGGAACGTGGTGCACTCCATATTAAACAGGAACAGCCAGCAAAATCCCTTCAATTATTTTTCAATAGGAAAATCACAGCGGCTTGTCGATAGTTTGTACAATACCGGTCCGCTTAGAATACCCTCAATTTTATCGGTAAAGAAACCAAATATTATTTTCATCATTCTCGAAAGCTATACAGCTAAGCTGGTCGGTTGCCTCGGCGGAGAACCAGGTGTGACACCGAATATTGATAAGATAGCTTCGGAAGGATTACTGTTTACCAATATTTATGCGGCAGGTGATAGAAGTGAAAAAGGCCAGGTTGCTGTGTTAAGCGGCTATCCTAACCAGGCGATAACCTCTATTATAAAGACACCTACAAAAACACAGCATTTACCTGCTGTAAATAAATCGCTCGAAAAAGAAGGTTATCATACAAGCTATACTTACGGCGGTGAACTCGAGTTCGCCAACATCAAAGCCTACCTTTTGAATGTGGGATTTAAGACATTAGTTAGTAAATATTCTTTTGAAGAATCCGAAAGAAATACTTCATGGGGCGTTCACGACCACATTGTGCTAAAGAGACTTTTTGAAAATATCAACAAAGAGCAACAACCTTTTTTCGCAACCATTTTCACGCTGAGCAGCCACGAACCTTATGACGTACCCATGGCGCCCCGCTTTAAGGGAAAAGATGAAACGACACTTTTTAAAAACTCTGTAGCTTATACAGATAGCAGCGTCGGCGATTTCATAACCAAACTGAAAAAAGATACGTTGTGGAGAAATACTTTGGTAGTATTAGTAGCAGATCATGGGCATCCTTTGCCAGGCCACGATCCTAATGACCGGCCGTCAAAATTTCACATCCCTTTAATTTTTACCGGAGGTGCTTTAACACTGAAAGGCACAGTAAAAACTATAGGTTCTCAAACTGACATTGCCACTACCGTATTGCATCAGTTGGGCATTCCTGCAAACGATTTTAAATGGGGAAAAGACCTGCTTGATTCTTCAGCCAGGTCATTTGCCTTTTACAGTTTCAATAATGGTTTTGGGTTTGTGAATCCCTCCGGCACCGTAACAGTGGATAATGTTTCACAAAAATCAATTTACAAAGATGCTCATGTAGATTCGTCCTCAATTAACTTTGGTAAAGCGTATATGCAACTTTCTTATGAAGATTTTTTACGCAGGTAATTGATCATTACTTTGAAGCCTGAAATAAAAAATGACCAGTAATAAACATACAGCGGCTACAAAAAGCCAAAGCATTTTGTAACCCAAGTGCTCAGCAACCTGGGCGCCTGCATACGGCCCTAACGTTTGTGCCAAAGCCCATGCAACACTATATAACGCCGCATATTGCCCGCGGTTGTGCTGCATAGTCCGGCTGATCCAATAAGCATTCATAAAAGGCATGGCAAGTATTTCACCAAAGGTTAGGAAGATCATGGCGATAATAGCGATAAGGGCTGTATTCGCAAAAGGTATCGTAAGCGCTAAGAAAGCAATGCACACAAGCAAAACGCCGCCTGCAATAAATTGCAGGGATGGCCGCTTCCCTTCAAGCCCGAAAATGATCAACATTTCAAATAAGGTTATAATCAGCCCATTAAGCGCCATAATCATGCCGATAAATAAGACACTTAAATGAAACTCTTCTTTAAAAAAAACCGGCACGGTAGTAAACAACTGGAAAAAACAAATGGCAAATAAAAATACCAGCACAACAAAATACAGGTAAGCGCCATCTTTATAAACAGAATGCGCTGGCAGGGTTTTGTGACCCCGTTCTTTTTTTTCAGTTTCTTTATTACGTTTAGGCGATAACGTTAGGTATAGTAAAAATGCGGCGCAAAGATTGGTAATGCCATCTACCCAAAACAAAAGAGTATAATTGAAACTTGCTAAAATGCCACCCAAAGCGCCGCCCACTGCCCATCCTAAATTAATGGCCAGCCTGTTAAGCGAATAAGATCTTGTGCGATTTTGTTCTTTGCTGTAGTAAGCGATTGCGACCGTATTAGCCGGCCTGAACGATTCGTTCATCGCAGCAAGAAAAAAAGTTGTAATACAAATTGCCGTGTAGGAATGCATTTGCCCGAGCACAATAAACATAGTGCCACCACCGATAAGCGCAGCTATCTGCACATAATAATATCCTACCGCATCTACAAGTTTTCCGCCCAACAATGCGCCGGCAATGGAACCAAGCCCAAAGACGCTCATTACAAAGCCAGCTTTACCGATTGATACGCCATAATGTTGCGTAAGGTATATCGTCATAAAAGGCACAACCATAGTGCCGCTGCGGTTCACGAGCATTACAAGTGAAAGCCACCACGTACCGGGAGAAAGGCCTTCGTAAGCTTTTTTATAAAGAGAAAGAGTATTGCTGATCATTAAGAAGCAAATATAAATGGCGGCACAATATGGTTGTGCTTAAGCTCTGTCAATATCCAAAAATATCCTGCCGGGATAGATTTAATGAAGAAGGATTGTCAAAGTGCTGCTCCAAATATTAATTTATCTTATAACCTTTGCAATTATCGGAGCAAGAAGGTCACTCCATTTTTTATATTGTATGCCAGAAGGGTGCAACCCATCCCCGGCAACTAAAGAAGGATCGTTTTTTGCGTCGCGGGAGATGGGCGTAACGTCAACATAAGCAATTCCCTCATTTAGTGTAATAGCCTTATTTGCTGCGTTAAAAGAATCAATTTCCCTGGCGATTTTTGCTGTATCTGCTCCGCGTGCAAAAGGTGTGACGCTGTAGTCAGGAATAGAAAGAACAAAAACGTGCTCCTTCTTATTGTTAGCATACACAACAGCCCTTCGAAGCAATTCAGTAAACTCGGTTTTATATTCATTCAAAGACCTGCCCTGGTATTGATTATTTACCCCGATGAGCAATGTAACTATATCGTAATTATTTTTAGGAGGAGTAGTATTCAACGCATCCAAAAGATTGCCTGTTGTCCAGCCGGTAACTGCGATAATACCGGGCTCTGCTACGTTAATATTTTGTTGCCTTAAGAGTTGGACGGTCTGCAGCGGGAATCTTTGAGACGCATCCACGGATTGCCCTATTGTATAAGAATCCCCCAAGGCGAGATAAGTTTTATAATTTGTTGTATCCACTGGCTGAGGAGAAGGAGGGGTTATGTAACTATTATCATTTTTCCTCGCACACGATATTAGTGATAAAAAGATGAATGAAAGAAAGAGTATGTTTTTCATAAGTTTTGTCTTGACAAGATTTACGAAAAAACAAGAATAAGAGACGGAATTTCCACATGATTAAATTAGGATCAAAAATCTGGAAGCAATCACAACGATTGTTTTGGATGAAGGAATCAGGTAGGTACCAATACAAATGAAATTTGTATACAAACTCAGGTGGCTACAAGTTGATACATAATATTAAAAATATCTGCCAATAACACTATTGAAATAATCTTCTAAAAACATGAAAAAAGTACACACCGGTATTACGACTGTCACCGAATAACGTAACAATTTGATAACTCAGTAAAAAAAATATAGCATAAAACAACCCAGGAAATGTGTATGCTAATTTGTTGATCTTTTGGGTGATGGGTTGATGAATTTTGTTTATTGAAATGGCCAATGTAATTAATATTCCGATTATTGCACCAATTAGGATATCTGTGGGATAATGATACCCCATGTAAATCCTGGGTAGGCCGATAAATAATATAACAAACAAGTAGGCAAGCATCCCGGTTTTTCTTGATATTAAATAAATGCCGGTAGCCAAAGAAAAAAATAAAACAGCGTGATCACTGGGAAATGAGCTCCAGGTTGCCAAATTTTTTGGACCGTTCCCAAATGGCATTTTAAAATGCAATTGGGGATTTAAATATGGTCGTATTCTGAAAGGCAGCACCAAAGCCAAAAAACGTGCGGTAGCAATAGCGACTAAACATGAAATCAAAGCTATGATAACCCTTTCGCGGCGGAAAATCAATTTTTCACTTCTCTGGAACCAAAAAAACCATAGCGTTGAAATTATAAGGCCTCCTTTTATTAGGTTAGAACCAACAATAAAATCGACAAGGGAATCAAAAAATTCTGACTTCTGGGAGGCGCTATTGAAGAACTTTATTATTGAGTCATCAAAAATATTCATTCAAGTATTTTAATCCGTAATAGAAATAGCTTACAAGTTCACATTAGGGACTTTGCCCGCACATAATAAAAAAGCCCCAAATTAATGAGGCTTCGTTGCGAAGGGAGGGTTCGAACCTCCGACCTTCGGGTTATGAGCCCGACGAGCTACCGCTGCTCTACTTCGCGATTTTGAGGTGCGAAGGTAATGCCTTACGTTATTGAAACCAAATTTTAATACTTTAGCAAATGCAAAAATTTCTATATCGACAGAAGATTAAAAATTGTATAATACTAGTGTTCCTGTTTACGGCGGCATCCTGCGGTTCGAAAGTAAAACAAATGCAGGATGATATTTATTCCCGCCACCTAGAAGCTTACATCTCTATATGTCTAAAACTAACGCTTATGCTTCATACATCCATTTTCTGAAGGCAGGTGCCGCTTCCTGGCTGATGGTAATACAATGATGTATGTCTTGATTATTGAGGTCTATCGCTAATTTTACTTTTTCAAATGGCTTGAAACCCCTGATATAATTGATGTTCACAAGGTATTGCCTGTTGGCCCGAAAAAAAATATCACTGTCCAATTCCTCTTCAAGCTCAGTAAGTGTCTTGTCAGAAATATATTTTTTTGAAGAACTATCAAGCACATACACTACTTTATTTTCTGTATAAAATAAAGTAATGTTTTCAAGCCTGAGTGCAATATTTTCCATGCCTTTTTTTACAAGCAATCTTGTCTTTTTTCTATTATCGCTAAACTTAACCAGGTTGTCTACAGGTCCATTAACTTCTGCATGGGAAAAATGCCTTTGAAGCTTCCTATACTTTAGCAGCGATTTATCAAGATCAGATTTGCTTATCGGTTTTAACAAATAATCAATACCGTTATTTTCAAATGCACGCATTGTAAATTCATCGTAACCCGTAGTAAATATTACCGGTGTTTGCACGCCGGTCTGTTTAAAAATTTCAAACGACAATCCGTCTGGCAACTGCACATCGCTAAAAATAATATCTGCCCCGGCATAGGTAGAAATAAATTCAATACTTTCCCTTACAGAGTTGAGCCGCGCTTTTATATTAACGCCTGGCACTTCCGCAAGCATTTTTACCAGCACTTCCATTGCTGGTCTTTCGTCTTCGATTATTATAACGTCAAGCATGGTTAAGGTTTGATTTAATTAAAGGCAATTTTACCGTGAATTCATTTTCCGTTGTTTCTATAAGAATATTTTTATCGCAAACTAATTTATAGCGGGAGCTAAGATTGCGTAAACCAATGCCCGTAGAGTTTACAATATAAGGCTTTGGCTTTTTGTTGTTTTTAATTTGTATGTACTCACCGGTAAGCACCACCCTAATGTTTAAAGGGTTTGCATCTGTAAACTGATTATGCTTGATAGCATTTTCCACCAGCACCTGCAAAGCATAGGGCAATATCATTATAGTTCCATTATGATGACTGTTTAGCTCTGTTGTTAAATTCAGTTTGTTATCATGCCTTACCTGCAGCACAAAGAAATAATTTTCGATAAATTCCAGTTCGCCCTGTAGTGTTATAAGTTCCCGGTCTTTATTAATAAGGAAGTATTTGTAAACCGATGCAAGCTTGCTGTTAAATTCATAAGCCGTTTTTGGATCATTTAAAATAAGCCAGGAAAGTGTATTGAGCGAATTAAAAATAAAGTGCGGCTCAAGTTCATTTTTTAAAACAGCCATCTCGGCTTTGGATCTTTCCCAATCAAGCTGGTCAACAATTTTCGTGTAAAGGTTTCGCTCTTTACCGAGGAACAATATTTCATAAAGTAAAGTAAACAGCACTACAGCAGGTGATGAAAAAGCAATGAACTTAAACACCGGCAGCCAATTAAAATTTTCGCCGGTCATCTTATAACAGGCAATAGCAAATATGCCCGATATAGTTGCGCCAAACAAGCCGCTGATAAGGGAAACAGAAAAAACTTTTATAACCGGATTTTGAGAAGTTTTAAAAACTATCCTGACTTTTTTATGAATCCAACCGGCCCCAGTCCAAATGCAAAAAAAAAGTAAAACAAAATACAGGTGAATCATTACCAATTCCGACATTGAATAACGGGAATAGGTAATTATTCCTGACAACAAGGGAATTATTATTCCAAGTAAAGGAATAAAAACCAGTTCCAAAAATTTATCCTTGAACATAGCAGCAAGAGGTTAAAGATTTTTTATTAGGCAGTTTTTATTATAAGGAGAGGGAATGGTTTTCGGTAGAATAAAAAATCTGAAATCAAATCTATTCGCAGATGATGTTAACGAATAACAAATTAATTTTTAGGGGCGGTATTTAATTATGAGTGGTCAGGTAAATCA
>JBBPZF010000597.1:0-2241 GCA_038199105.1 Chitinophagales bacterium
ATATAAAAATGGTGGCGAAAATCTTTCAATCAATTATAGTTATGCTGAAAGCCCTTTCGGAAATATATTAGAAGCATCCACATCAAAAGGAATATGCCATATATCTTTTATTGAAAGTGAAAAAGATGCATTGTATAATCTACAGCATAATTTTCCGCAGGCTAAATACAAACAAGTCGTTGATCTTATTCAGCAAAATGCTTTATATATTTTCACACACGATTGGAGTAAACTTGATCAAATAAAACTGCACCTTAAAGGAACTGACTTTCAAATTAAGGTTTGGGAAACACTATTGAAAATTCCTATTGGCGGCCTTTCCACTTATGGTAAAATAGCAAAAGAAATAGGCAACTCTAATGCGTCAAGAGCTGTAGGCACCGCCATTGGCAGCAATCCCATCGCCTATTTAATTCCATGCCACAGGGTAATACGATCCACGGGAGTTACGGGTGAATACATGTGGGGAGCTACCAGGAAAACTGCATTGATTGGCTGGGAAGGTGCGAAGGTTAATGGGTGATTATAGCCAAATGCTAACTCTTCAAAAATAAAAAACCCACTCTCTCGAATGGGTTTTAGAAAAACCAAAACCAATTTTTACCCAATTATAAAGATTTAAAAAACCTCTTCTTTTCTGTTACAAAAAGATGATGTTTTTAATGATCATTCCTTCATCATCCTTACAGTTGAATGAAATTTATTGCTTATCAATTCAACTTCGTAAATACCTTTTGCTAAATTGCTTGTTTGCAATTTTATTTGATTATCTCCTGACACTACCTGCAATTGTTTTTCCATTACAATGCGGCCCAGGTGATCAACTACACGCACAATTGCTTCACCCGTTTCAATACTTGCATAATTGAGCTCAGCCTGGCTACTAACAGGATTGTAGCGAAGTGTGAACGTATTCCTGCCTTCAGCGATTTTTACATATGTACAAAGCCGTGTAGGAATGGCTTTAGAAGCTATAAGAAAAGAGTTGGTAAAATTATAAGAGATAAGATTGAATTATTCGCCCTGCATTTTACCTCAAAAAAAATCCCCTCAAACGAGGGGATTGCTATAAGACAGAAATAGTTACTTACATTTTATCATTCATCATTTTACCATTGGCATCCATCATGTGGCCGTCTTTGTCAATCGACTCACCGTTTGTCATCATCATTTTTTTACCGTCTTTCATAGTAACTTCTCCGTTTGGTGCTACTTTGCAGCCATCAGTGCAAGTCATGGTTTTGGTCATTTCCATAGTTTTACCATCTTTCATCATCATCATTTTACCGTCTTTCATCATCATCATTCCGTCTTTCATTTCCATAGGAGCGTTCATGGTGCTACTGTTCATAGAAGTATCAGCACTCATAGTGTTGCTTTTCATAGAAGTGTCAGCGCTCATAGTGTTGTCGTTCATCATTGCAGATGAATCGCCTGTAGTGGTTGTGTCTGTAGAAGAAGTATCGCTACCGTTACAGGCAGTCATAAATGCAGCAATGGCTACAATTCCAAATAGTTTTTTCATGATTTTTATTTTTTGATTTAAATTTTGGCAAACCTATCCAAATTAAACGAGACAGGCAACTTTAATGTATAACAAAAGTGTACTATTTCTTTCTGAAGAAAATGCGTATAGGCACGCCCGTAAGATCAAATTTTTCGCGCATCTGGTTTTCCAGGTAGTTTTTATAAGGGGTTTTTATATCATCAGGATAGTTACAAAAAAAGGCAAATGAAGGAACTACCGTAGGCAATTGCGTAACAAATTTTATTTTCACCGCATGCCCTCTTACCACCGGTGCATGGTAACTTTCAACGGCTTTCAACATTACGTCATTCAGCTTCGAGGTAGCTATTTTTTGCTGCCTGTTTTCATACACTTTAAGTGCTGCTTCCATGCCCTGGAAAATGCGCTGCTTCTCAATAGCAGAAATAAAAATTATGGGCACATCTGTAAAAGGAGCCAGCTTTTGCTTCAGCAACTTTTCGTAATCCCGGGCAGTGTTAGTTTCTTTTTTTATTAAATCCCATTTATTTATCAATACCACCATGCCTTTGCCTTTTTTTACGGCAAGTGAAAATATACTCAAATCCTGGGCAGTTATTCCTTTTTCAGCATCCAATAGCAACAGGCAAACATCTGCCTCATCTACAGCTTTTACGGCACGTATCACAGAATAAAACTCGAGATCTTCATTCACTTTTGCCTTCCTGCGAATACCGGCAGTATCTATTAAAACA
>JBBPZF010000598.1:0-8817 GCA_038199105.1 Chitinophagales bacterium
ATCAGTAACTCCTCTGTAGAAAGGCCTTCAGCAAGGCTTCCGCTTGGCGCCTGGATGGGATAAACGAATGATAGATTAGTATTGTCAAGAGAAGCTTCGAGGTAGTGTTTGGACTGAAGATCATCTCCGATCATAGAAGTAGTAGTAATAGCAAATTCGAAATTAACATTTTTAATATTATACTTCTCGAATGTTCTTTGTATCCTCTCGCGGATTTCTTCCCTCGTGAATTTATGTACAATGGTGGTAGGAAATACATTCAAAGGAAAAAGTAAATCGGCGTTTTTTCTTTTATCAAAAGGTGAGAGATTTCCCTTTTCTTCGGCAAGGTCATTTGCCGCTGTAACGGTTACCATAGAAACACCTTTTTCAAATTGTTGTTCCTTATCCTGCAGGGCTTGTTTGATCCAGAGAATCTGAAAAAATATTATCCCCATTAAGGAAACAAAAATCAGTATAGTGATGACAGGGAAAATTTTCTTCATGAACGGCAAATTTAAAACTCACAACTTCTAAAACACTACAGAAAGGTGATACGACTCAATTTTTAACAACTCTTACATTTAATTTACTTTTTTTTAAAAATAAGTGTAGCTACTTTTCACCAAATAAATATAATTTAGAATTATGATTTCTCCTGCGCGCGGCACCTTATTAATCGCAAATCCTTTTTTAAAAGATCCTAACTTTTCGCGAAGTGTTATTTTTTTATGTGACCATAGAGAAGAGGGCAGCTTTGGATTTGTGCTAAACAAAAAAATTTCTAAAGGCCTTAATGAGCTGGTGCCAGAGCTGCAAAACTTTCAACTACCCGTGTACCAGGGCGGGCCGGTGCAGGCTGATACGCTCCATTTTCTTCACCAGTATCCAAATATTATCGGTGGTGGCGAAGAGGTTTTGAAAGGTGTGTATTGGGGAGGGAATTTTGAAAGCCTCTTAATCAATTTAAAAAACAAAAATCTTGATACAAACCGGCTGCGGTTTTTTTTAGGCTATAGTGGTTGGACAGAAGGGCAACTTAATAATGAAATGAAAGAGCAGAGCTGGCTAACAGTATCGGCCACACGAAAACTAATTTTTGATACGAGCCCTGAAGATACCTGGAAAAACTCACTGAAACATCTCGGCGGAAATTACGAGATGATGATAAATTTTCCGCTCGACCCACAGCTCAATTAAATAACTGATATTTATCGATTAAAATAAAATGGCATGAAAAGATTAGCAATTATGTTTGGAATTTTATCTCTTGCTGTATTCACTATGTTGATTGAAAAAGATAAAAAAAATAAGAAATCAAAAAAAGAAATGAACTTTTTAGAAGTTGAAATAGCAGGCCCTAATGGTGAGCCAATATTAAGTGGTTCTGAAGGTGAAAAATATTATGTGAGAGGCGACAAAAAAGTTTACCTGAGGAAAGTGAAATGATTTTAATCAGTTCACAAAAAGTTATAGGCAGATGTAAATAGTTAACTATTTTTATTAAAAAAGTTGCTCTATAAGCTTTTGCTGTTTCCCGCGAGGATTTTTCTTCACCTTTATTGCCGCAGAGTTGTTATTAATAAAAAAGAAATTATTAGCCTCAAAGGTCCACTGCTTATAGCGGCAAATCATCCCAATTCATTTTTAGACGCCATCATACTTGCAACTCTTTTTAAAAGCCCGATTTATTCATTGGCAAGAGGTGATGCCTTTGCTGGTAAATTGATTACCCGTTTGCTGAGTTCTCTAAATATGCTGCCTGTATATAGGGTAAGCGAGGGAGTGGAAAATCTTGAACATAATTATGGTACGTTTGACGCCTGCCAAAATATATTTAAAAATAATGGCATCGTTTTAATTTTCAGCGAAGGCAGGTGCATCAATGAATGGCGCCTGCGGCCTCTAAAAAAAGGAACCGCAAGGCTTGCATTTAACGCCTGGGAAAAAGGATATAAACTAAGAGTATTGCCCTTAGGAATTAATTACAGCTTTTTTAGAAAATTTGGTAAAACTGTTTTTTTGAACTTTGGAAACTTTATTGAAAAAAAAGATATATCACAGGACCTTACGACAGGAAAAACATTCAATGACTTTAATGAAAAATTGAGGGTTCAACTTCAAAACCTTGTTTTTGAAATTGATAAAAACGACCACAAAAAACGGGAAGATATTTTTTATTATAAAATATTTTTTATTAAAAAAATACTTCTTTTTATTCCTGCAATAGGCGGCATTATTTTACATGCACCCTTATTCTTTGGCATTCATTCATTTATTAAAAATAAAGCCGAAGACCATTATGACTCCATAATGACCGGAGTGCTGTTTTTTGTTTATCCAGTATACGTCATTATGATGACGGCCTTGCTGGCATTGATTTTCAGAAGCTGGATGTTATTGTGGTTGCTGGTTTTAATACCATTTACACTTTGGAGTTATGTGCAAATAAAAAGTAAGTGATTAGTCTACTTTTATTTTTTCTTTTCAATAGAATCTTTCTTTTTAAGCGTGTTCTGCATATTAATGGCGGCAGTATCGGTACTAATAGGTGTGCTGCTGATTACACCTCCGGGCGGGTTGATGGAATCAGTTGGAGATATAAGCCCGGTACTGTCAACAACACCCATATTATTTTTTTCATTGGTATTTGTTGAATTATCGCAACTGTTAAGAGTGGTAAATACTGCAAAAAGGATAGCTAACTTTTTCATTATCATTTTTCTGAATCTCCTGCAATTACATTGCCATGTTTAATTTCATTTCAGGGCTGTTGATGTAAAAGATCCTGGCAAAACAAAATGCTTTACGATGGCCCCTTGCAAGGCACGGGACAAATAAATTTGTTTTATTAAAGAAAATAGTCAAACTTTCGTCCACGGCCGGTTTTTAATAATTTATGGATTTCACAAGGCTGCTCTGCTCGCCTGCAAATCACATTTTCATCTTCTTATAATGATATAATTGACAAACAATGGCTGAAACTATCTTCCCTGTTGATTCCAGGATTACATACGAGCAACGCAAAAAAGCAATGCAGCAAGAGCCGAGACTCATCTGGTTGACCGGGCTGTCGGGCGCAGGCAAAACAACATTAGCACTCCGGCTGGAGCATTATTTTTTTTGCAAAGGTTTCAAAGTGTTTATGCTCGATGGAGATAATGTTCGTAGCGGCTTATGCAGCGGACTTAGTTTTACTGAAGATGATCGTAAAGAAAACCTGCGCCGGGTTGCAGAAGTATCAAAACTAATGCTTGATGCAGGGCTGATGATCATTTGCGCTTTTATTTCGCCCAACAGTGACGACAGGCAATCTATTAAAAGTATAGTAGGAGAAGATCGGTTTGTTGAAGTGTATGTAAATTGTTCGGTTGATGTTTGTGAAAAACGGGATGTGAAAGGGTTGTATGCAAAAGCAAGGAAAGGAATAATTCCACATTTTACAGGTGTAAGTGCGCCTTATGATGCACCGGTGTTGCCAGATATGGAGGTTATGACAGCTGAAGAAACGATCGAAGAGTCCGCTGGTAAAATTATTAAGTTGGTGGAAACTCTCTCTACCTATAAAGAACCTCTTGCTTCCTCGAATAAAATAAATTAAGCGGTGAAATGAAAGATATAAGTGAATTAATTACAATCGCTAAAAATGCCGCATTGGAAGCGGGAGAGGCAATATTGAAAATATATGCTTCAGAAGATTTTGGCGTGGAGATGAAAAGCGATCAATCTCCGCTAACGTTAGCTGATAAAGCCGCACACAACATTATCACCGCTCACTTGCAAAAGACCGGCTTGCCCATCTTATCTGAGGAAGGAAGTAATATTCCTTATCATGATAGAAAAGCGTGGGAACATTTTTGGCTCGTAGATCCACTGGACGGAACTAAAGAATTTGTAAAAAAAACCGGCGAATTCGCAGTGAACATAGCACTCATGCATTATAGCAGTCCGATTGCAGGTGTAATTTATGCACCAAGCATCGACGTATTATATTATGGCTCTAAAGAAACGGGCGTTTATAAAATAGAAAAAGGAAATCATTTACAACTATCGTTGGTTTTAAAAAAAAATACGGTTGAAGATCTTAAGAAGAAAGAATCAATAACAATCGTTGCATCAAAATCGCATATGAACGATGAAACGAAAACGTTCATTGATCAATTCATTGATCCAAAGCTTTCTTGCATGGGCAGTTCATTAAAATTAATGTTATTGGCAGAAGGAGTCGCAGACATTTACCCAAGGCTGGCGCCCACAATGGAATGGGACACCGCTGCCGGTGACGCACTTTTAAGATCTTTAAATTTAGGTGTATATCAAACAGATTTAAAAACGAAACTTATATACAATAAAGAAAATCTCTTAAACCCGTCGTTTATTGCTCTTTAAAATTTGGAACAAAAAGGAAAGGGCAAAGAGCATCGCTACACTTGTAAATCTATTTTGGGAAAGGTTTTGTAATTCCCTATACCAGGTTACCACTCATAAGTTCTTTAACCATTGAATGAAAATCTTCTTTCTTATTTGTATGAGGAAGCGGTTCATTGGGGACTTCTACATCTAAAAATTTACAAAGTGGCTCCCAACCTTCCGTCACATCAAAAACAAGTAGTTTATCTGCGGGAACATATTTTTTTACATCTTCATTGTACTCATTAAAAAGTTTTTCCATGAATTCTTTATCCAAAAATTTCCCCTGGAAATGATCCTCACTCATTACCTGCCTCGAAAATCCCATCACATTCATTACAGTTTGAAGCCGGGCATCGGCAGCTATTTTTTCTCCCATTGCTGCTCTCTCAGCATCCGGAGGATTCTGTGCTTTCCAGATCGTGCTGTAGTAACTGATATACCATTTTTCAAATGGCCTTAAACTCAAAATAACTTTTGCATCAGGATACTGTTTCATGTGCTCCTTATACCATGGATAACAAGGGAAATCAACCGTAGCCTGGTAGCCATTATACAATGCATTCCAATCAGTTGTTCCTGTAGCTTTTAATGTTGTCCAATAGTGAAGATCTTCAGGATGTACAAGCAAGTGCTTCATGTGATACGTTTTACTAAAGCCGAGAATTTCAAGTGCTTCTCTAAGCGTGTTCGTACCGGTTCTTGGTAATCCGGCGCCAATAATTTTGATTGACATTTTAGGGAGAGATTTTGGTAATGTAATACTGTAAGATAATATTTAATTTTGCCGGGATGAAAAATAATGAGCCATCCGCCCATCCTATTTAGTAATTGGCTACCAACATACCGTCAATTGTTGCTACATTGCAACACTCTACCTTATCGGAAAACGCCGCTTCCATAATTTTTATTTCCAAACAAACTCAAATTATTTCCATGAAAAAGGCGTGCGTTTCCATGTTATTATTTTTCATAATTCCTGCGAGTGTATTCTGCCAGGGCCCTATGAAGGATTCATCAAAAACACCACCACCGGACAGAAATATGTTTGGTCTTCATATTCCTCGTGGCCTCACTAAAACCACAGATGGGCTTGCGGATGGTTATATTATGTTCGGGGTTCCCAATTCACCGCTCGTTTATTTAATTAATAGAAAAGGTGAAGTAGTGCATCAATGGAAAAGTAATTATGGTAGCGCGGCTATAAGCGCCTATCTCCAGCCTGACGGCTCCATAATACAAAATGTTGCCGATCCGGATTTTCCAGTGTTTGCCGGCGGGGGCGAAGCAGGGCGAATTCAAAAAATTTCATGGGATGGTAAAATTCTTTGGGACTTTGAATATGCCACAGAACAATATTTGCACCATCATGATTTTGCAGTGATGCCTAATGGTCATATACTCGCCATCGCGTGGGAAGCAAAAACGCCCGAAGAATGTACGGCAGCAGGTCGCAAGGCCAACATGATTCCTAAAGCAGGCTTATGGCCTGATAAAATAGTGGAAATAGTGCCGGAAGGAAAAACCGGCGGAAAAATCGTTTGGGAATGGCATGTATGGGATCACCTCATACAGGATCATGATGCTAAAAAAGCGAACTATGGTAAACCGGCTAATCACCCTGAGTTGTTGGATTTTAATGTAGGAGACACAGTCCCTCCAATGATGACGCAGGACCACCTGGATAGTATGCGCATACAGGGACATGTGTGGAGAAACCAGACTCCTGAAAATGAAGGTTCCGAAGTGTATCATTTTAATGCGATAAAATATAATCCAGATCTTGATCAAATTGTTTTTAGCTCGCCCAATTTGAGTGAGATCTTTATCATTGATCATAGCACAACATCCAAAGAAGCTGCCGGGCATAAAGGTGGCAAGTATGGGAAAGGTGGAGATTTTTTATACCGCTGGGGGAATCCGCAGAACTATCATCATGGAGATTCTGCCGACGAAAAATTATTTGGCCAACACGATGTTCGCTGGATAGACAAAGGAAAGCCCGGCGCCGGTGATTTGACAGTGTTTGACAATGACGTTCCCAGTGCCAGCCACGTGCCGTATTCCGCTGTATTGGAACTAACAACTCCTGTGGATAAAAACGGCAACTATTTTTTAGAGAAGAATGGAACTTTTGGACCGGAGAAACCTACGTGGAAATATATGGCTGCTGATACTTTTTCTTTTTTCAGCAGTTTTATTTCGGGAGCGCATAGAATGGCTAACGGTAATACATTTATTAACCAGGGAGCAGCAGCCAGGTTTTTTGAAGTAACAAAAGATGGTAAGATTGTATGGGAATATTGGAATCCTTACCGCGGTGATATGCACATGCCAAATGGTGACCCTATTAATCCGATCCCTTTTACATATTTTGCATTCAGGGCTAACTTTATTGCGGCAGAACATCCGGGGCTTGCCAATAAAAAACTTGAACCTTTAAATCCGCAGCCAGCCGTATTTAAGTTACCGGCAATGCCTCCGCCGCCAAGTCAGTAATAAGCGGGAGAAAAATAATTCATGTGAAAAATACCAAGTAGAAATTTTTTAAAACAACCAACCAAAATTTCAACATGAAAAAGACGTATTTTCTCCTTGTTCTTTTGATAAGCATATCAACAGGACTTTTCTGCCAGCCTCATGTCGATGATAAAGATTCTTCGGCAAAAAAAGTAGCCGTTCCGAGAGACAGGAACATGTTTGGGCATTCTATACCCCGCGGTTTAAAAATTAATTCTCCCGGATTAGCAGATGGATATATCATGTTTGCCGCCCCGAATTCTCCATTCATTGATTTAATAAATCGCAGGGGTGATGTAGTACATCAATGGAAAGGAAATTATGAAGTATTAAGTGCATATTTAATGAATGACGGTTCGCTCGTACAGAGCGTTCTCGATCCGGACTTTCCCACATTCGGTTTTGGTGGCCCTTATGGTCGTTTACAAAAAATTAGCTGGGATGGAAAAATGTTGTGGGATTTCGAATACGCGGATGAGAATATGATTTTAGATCTACTTTTATAGCTGCTGAAGATCCCGGTTTAGCTAATAAAAAACTGGAACCGTTAGTACCGCAGCCAAAACCATTTTTCTTACCAGCGCCGCCAGGTAAATAAAAATATTGGACGTCACCATAAACAGCATCCTACTCACATTCAAGTTTGCCTGACTTTGCCGATGCTGCACCAGGCTATTATTAGCACTTTGCAAGACACAAAACCTTTCATATAAAGCAATCTTGTTAAAAGTTCAAAATGCCAATGCCACATCCCACTCTGCGGATGGAATACTTATCAGTTTCATCCCAAACATCAAAAAATAATTACCATCAGCAGCACACAATATTTTACATGACTTTTATTTTTTTTCAAATTTACAAGAGATACAAAGTCAGCCTCTCTAAAGCAAGTAAGGTTTAATTAATTGTGCAAAAAAATATTTGGTTACTAAATTTGTTAGTTTACATTTGTCATTATTTGGCAAGTCAATTATTAGACAATGAATCAATTTGGACAACGGATTAAGCAACTTAGAGAGCAAAAGAATTTGCTGCAAAGACAAATTGCTCATCAACTCAACATTGACACACCAATGTTAAGTAAGATTGAACGAGGTGAAAGACGAGCAAAGAAAGAACAGGTTGGAATTTTTGCAAACATCTTTTCTGTAAAAGAAAATGACCTGTTGTCGCTTTGGCTTGCTGACCAAGTTTATGAAGTAGTCAAAGACGAAGGCATGGCTCTCAAAGCTATTCAGGTAGCAGAAGAAGAAATTAAATATCAATCAAAACGAAATTCTGAATGAGTTCAGCAGAACGCAAACAAAAGTTGACTGAACTAATTGCAGAATACAATAAGTTCAAAAAGCAAGGCAAACTTGATTTGACTTCAGAGGAGACAATCAGAACTTGGCTGAATGAACTATTGGCAATTTTTGATTGGGATGTGAGAGACACCTCTCAAATCTTACAAGAGAAAGTTTTATCAAAAGCAGAAAAAGAAAAACTAAAAGTAATCAGGTCACAAAATACACGCCCCGATTACACATTCAGAGTTGCAAAACAAAAATTGACATTTTTAGATGCAAAAGATATTTCAGTAAGAATTCTTACGGATTTAGAAGCGGCATTTCAAATCAAATCTTATGGTTGGTCAATCTTAGCCCCTTGTGCCTTCATTTCAAACTTTGAAGAGCTTGCTATCTACGATTGCACATATACACCACAACAAGGGCAAGACCCAGCCTTGGGAAGATTATATTTTAGCATTAACGATTACATTACAAACTATGATGTTCTTGAAGCGCATCTACTCAAGGAAAATATTTACAAAGGCAAACTCAATGAGATCTATTCAGCTTCACTTAAAGACAACAAATACATTGAGAAAATTACTCCCGATTTAAAGTTTGCTCAGCAGTTATCTGA
>JBBPZF010000599.1:0-10777 GCA_038199105.1 Chitinophagales bacterium
CGCAGACATCGTAGATCGTAGATCGTACATCGTACGTCCAGAAGGGCTTCTTTTCATTGACACCGACATGTATGTGATGAAAGTATGGTGCGAATTTGTATTTAATAAATGCCATAACTGGATACTGAACCGGATTGCCGAACGAAAATATGATGGTTACTTACTTTGCAATGCTGATGTTGATTGGGTAAAAGATGCGCTACGGGAATATCCGGACAATAAAACGAGAGACAAATTATATTATTATTATAAAGACCTTATGATAAACCAGGCGGTACCATGGGTTGATATAAGCGGAGATTATTCCACGAGGTTTGAGAAAGCCATTGATTTTATAGAGACTAAAATTGTTTAAAAGGTTAATAGATCCTTCTAAAAATTATTTTAGTAATTCCTGCACATCCGGGTCTGCCTGCAGGTTATTCATTTGCCTCATTATCCACGGATACCGAAAGGCTACCCGTTTCGATATAGGCTGAATAGTATATAAAATTGGATTAGGTAAGCAGGAAGCAATAAGGGCAGCCTCTTTGCGTGAAAGATTTTTTGCCGGCTTATGAAAATAGTGCTCTGCCGCTGCTTCCACACCAAATAAACCTTTACCAGTCTCAGCTACGTTAAGATACATGTTGAGTATTCTTTTTTTACCCCAAAATGTTTCTATCATAAAGGTGAAATATACTTCGAGGCCTTTTCGAAAATAACCACCATGCTGCCATAGAAACACATTTTTTGCAACCTGTTGGCTAATCGTACTTGCTCCTCTTAACGATTTGCTTGTCTTATTATGCTTCATCGCTTTTTGAATGCTTTTAAAATCAAAACCATTGTGATCCGGGAATAACTGGTCTTCACCGGCAAGAACGGCAAGCTTAATGCTGGAATTCATTTCATCCATATTTACATAGCTGCGGTGCAAACCATTACCGCTTAATAAACTTCCTATTTGTGTAATTGTTATCGGCGGGCTTATCCACCTGCATAAAATAACATACAATACGGAAAACAGGAAAGCATAGAAAAAGAACCTTAAGATTTTTCCTGCAATCCTCCTTGCAGCACCTCTTTTCTTTTCTGGCTTTTTTATCTTCAAACAGAAATAATTATTTATTTAACGTGAATATATTCCAATGAATATTTCTTTCCAATCACAAGCTTCTTGCCTCCTGATTTTAATATAAGATAGCCGATACCTGCAAGTGCCGCGGCGCTGCCTATAAGGTATGGGCTTGCATAATATCTTGTATTGGGTTTTGCAAAAATCCAGGTCACCAAACCAACCGCTGTTAAGAGTATTCCGCCTCCCAATAAAGTGCCACCAGAGCCCGACCAATTAAATTTCTTGTTATACTGTTTGTCGAATGCGGTGATTTTTTTATAGTTTATTGCAAATCGGTAACTGGCTACAGTGTCCAGGAAATATACGCCAAGGTTTGAGGGGATCTGCCTTATATCATATTGTATTAGAAAAATTGAATCGCGGTTAATGGAAGTCACCCTTCCATCATAATAGCCCTCGGTAGTTGACACGCTTATTTCACTACCGGGGAAAAAAGTTCTAATTGTTTTAAGATTTTTTTTAAGAATAAGTATATCAGATTGCGCTTTACAGGAAGCTATAGAAAGCAGGATAAGAAAAAAATAAAGAATACATGAACGCTTCATTAGGGATTATGTTTTTTTACGAAGAATAAAACACCTACCAGCAATATTGTCCCAAACGCAAGTAAAATAAATCCGGAAACTTTATTAATAACAGTGATATTTTTTATAGTAAGTTTTGAACGAAGCTTGCCTGCAAGCGTAACTTTTACAACATCTGCAGACATATTCAATAAAAGGGCCGTTGCAAAAATAATAATACGTTCCCTTACTGTGTGAGTAACAGCGATTGCTGTAGCTGCAGTAAGCCAAAAGGCCATCACAGCAGGATTAAGCGTGTTTAATAAAAATCCCTGTAAAGCGATTTTAGCATGATCGCTTGCCCGCAATGGGGGGAGAGAAATATCTTCCGGATGAAGATGAACCTTTTTAAAGACTAAATAATATACACCCATGCCTATTAAAAAAAAGCTGCCTGCTACGCCAATAGGCTTTTTAAAATCAAGCATTTGCGTTACCAGTTCTGAAAAAACATTACTAAGAACTGTTAGCAAGAAATCGCTGATCCAAACCCCAACAATAAAGCTGAAGCCTCCTTCTTTTCCATTATTAATGCTGTGTTTTATAATGGTGAAAATGACAGGCCCCACAGAAATTACCAGCAACAAGCCCAATGCAAATCCTTTGAGTATTGCTTCAATAACATCTACCATGTGTCAGGGAAATAATATAGGTGAATAAGAGGTGGTTTAAAATTGCAATTTAAAAAAGTAAACATTTAATACAAAGTTTACATCAGACCCTGGCGCCTTTCAAAAACTTTTGCCAGTCTTCAAGCATTTTTCCCTTTAATACACGAGGAAATTTATGTTGCCCCCCTACTTTACCTTTTGCTTTCATGAAATTCATAAAAATATCTTCACTCAATACATCAACAATGATTTCTTTTAACGCATGCTTTCGCTCTACCTCATAGTCATCGTTTAGCTCCTTAAGCTTTTCGTCAATCATTATCTTCAAGGTTTCGGAGTTCACTTTATCGTCGGTAGAAATAAACCAATGATGGGCGAAGAAACTGCCATAAGGGACGCCGGCAACGGTAAACTCTCCAATGGAAATGTTAAGTTCGTCGCTTACCATATTTATAGCCTTGTTCATATTGTCCACGCTTAAATGCTCACCTACGAGACTAAGAAAATGCTTTGTACGCCCTGTTATGATGATCTCACATTTTTCTAAATCCACAAATTGAATAGTATCGCCAATAAGATAACGCCATGTACCAGCGTTAGTGCTTATTAGCAGGGCATAATTTTTATTTAATTCCACTTCGTGAATCATTAATACTTCGGGATTTTCAATCATGTTTCCCTCACTATCAAAGTTTTTGTAATCGAAAGGAACAAACTCAAAAAATATATTATTATTGATTGCCAGCCGCATTCCCTTTGCGTCCTGCCGGTTTTGATAGGCAAGAAATCCTTCACTGGCAAGGTAAGTTTCAATATAGGTAATCGGTTTTCCAAGGAGTTTCTTAAATCCTTTTTTATAAGGCTCAAGCGCTACGCCGCCATGCACATAGAAAGCGAGGTTGGGCCATATTTCATGAATGTTCTGCAGGTCGTACCGTTCAATTACTTTTTCCATACACAATTGAACCCAAGCCGGTACGCCGACCAAAAATGCGATATCCCAATCGGGAGCTTTCTCAACTATCTCATCCAGTTTTTTTGTCCAATCTCTTTGCTTTGCTATTTTTTTGCCCGGCTTATACATACCCTGGAACCAAAAGGGAATATTCTTAGCTTGTATTCCGCTAAGATCACCGGCATAGTATGTCGCGGTCTTTTGCAGATGAGTGCTTCCGCCGAGCATAAGCCAGCCCTTACCTACAGAAGATTTTGGCACTTTTGTATAAGACGCCAGGCTTAGCAATTGCCGTATGCTTGTAATAGTATTTGCCCTTATCAATTCTTTTGTAATCGGAATATATTTGCTGGAGGAGTCGCTGGTGCCACTGCTGAGCGCAAAAAACTTTATAACGCCGGGCCAGCAAACATCCGGTTTACCATCAAGCGCCCGGTGCCACCATTCATTAAAAATTTTGCTGTAATTATAAGTGGGTACAATACTTTGAAAAGCTTTTCCCGGATGCCTGCTCATCAGGACCTTATCGAAAAGAAACTTTTGGCCAAACTCAGTAAACCTCGATTTTCGAAGTAATCTCTTTAGAACCTTTAGCTGCTGTCTTTTAGGAGAGCTTATTGGAATGCTCAATAATCTTGAAAGAGAGGCAGGAATTTTTAATTCAAATGGCATTCAATTAGAAGGTTGTTGACCACGACAAATTTAATGAATACTTAATGCAGATGTATCATTAATTTATATATGGCTGCTGTTAAGAATGTTAATAATAATTACAATACATTAAACTTCGTTTCAGCTTAGAGGTTATGCTATAGTTTGCAAAAGCATATTTTTGATAAGGTATGGATTTTTATTCCTGCGCAAATTATTTCTTTAAAAACAAGTGCGATATTATATTATAAGATCATTAAAAAATATTGGGCGGCCCTTTCTCAATTATAGCGTTATTTGATTTTTCATAAATTCAGAGATAGTCACCCGACGATGTTATATCTGCAATTTTAAGGCTATTACCCCGGTTAATATAGTAAATAAGGCGCTAATTATTTGTTTTGCGTGCATTTTTATATCGGTTCTGGCAATAAATTTACTTTGGTCAAAAATATTTGCACTAATTTTATCCAACGGAGGTTAGGCTATATTATACTAATTTACCGGATTTTTTTTCTCCGGCCCCCTTTTTCACCAGGAAAAAATTTTAAAATAGAAACCTTTCATGTATAATCACATTTGGAAAAAATATTTACCCATTATTAAAATCTTAATGAAAAAATCAGCAGCCGAAAACCAAGTGCTGGATTTAAACCGGGTGGATTTTGAGCGTGCCGGTACGGGCCGCAAAGCCGGCTATAAATTCACTATCGAATTTACTGATGGTAAAGTGGGCAATGTGATAAGTGGTTCTACGCTGGCAATGCATCTTGCTTCGGTGGTGCTCGAAGATGACGGAGCAAAGCAAATTTTGCAGGAAAATAACTACGAAGTAAGCCTGAATACTAAGTTTCAACTATCTATAAAAAATGTTACTCCTGCAGAAACTACCGAAGCAGAAGATGACGGAACAGACAATAACCTGCAGGAAGAGGACGAATAGTTTTTTTTACCGCAGTTTCTCCCCATATTTTTAAAACTTTTTCATTATGAATAAAGTTGTGCTGATTACCGGAACATCTACCGGTATAGGATTATATACATCAATATTACTCGCGAAAGATAATTATACAGTATATGCTTCTATGCGTGATACAGGCAAAAAAGAAATGTTGCAAAAAGAGGCAGAGGCAAATGGCGTGTCAGTAAATATTGTACAGCTCGATGTACAGGTAGAAGAAAGCATACGCGAGTGTGTAAAGAATATCATTGAAAAAGAAAACCGGCTGGATATATTGGTGAATAATGCCGGTGCAGGATTTTTGCGCACAGCCGAGCAGGCCACTATAAAAGAAATAGAGGATGTAATGGATGTAAATTTTATGGGAGCCATAAGATGTATAAAGGCTGTATTACCGCAAATGCGGGAGCAAAAGAGTGGCCACATTATTAATATATCTTCGGTGGGCGGCCTTGTTGGCCAGCCTTTAAACGAAATATATTGCGCAGCAAAATTTGCTTTGGAAGGATTTACTGAAAGTATTGCAACATATATGCAGCCATACTTTGGTATAAATATTTCGCTGGTTGAGCCGGGCGGTGTCACCACAGAATTTGGAAATAACGTAATGAAATATATTGAAGATACTGGCGGTATTAAAGAGGATGCTTATTCTCCGCTCATGAATGACTATATGGAATACCGGAAAACGTTTTCTGATCCGGAATTAAGGGCTAAAGTATTTCAAACCCCTGAGCAAGTGAGCGAAATAATTTTACAATGTATAAAAGACGTAAAGCCTAAACTCCGGTATCTGACCTCTCCCTGGGCTGCTGAATTTACTCAACTTAAAACCGCGGCAGACAAAGATGGCCTGCTACTGCAGGCGGATGTTCGCAAGCGTATCCTGCAGAAATAAGAACTAAAGCAATTTTCATCTGTTTAAAATATAAATTGCACCACTAAACTCTAAAGATCATGAAACCAAGGTCAAAGAAATACTACGAAAGAAGGAAGGAACAAAGTGGCCAGAAGAAAGGCTCAGTAACAGATGCCGGCTACAATGAAGAAAACGAAACCACAACACAACAAGCGCCTAAAAAAAATCCAGCTCCTTCAAAGTCACAGGACGATCCATCTGAGGATGCACTTGCAACACAGGATGATACTGGCGGAGGAAATAATTCCGGGAAGCGCATTGATAAAAATTAAATAGCACTCCGCTTTTCTAGCCATTCCTTTCATTCTTATATACTATTTATTTCCCTGTGCCAGTTAATTTCTGGCATGGTGATAGTTAGTTTATTAAGAAAAAAATTTTATGGAAAAAAGAATGTTGGGAGAACAAGGGCTAATTGCCTCGGTACTTGGTTTAGGCTGCATGGGTATGAGTGATTTTTATGGAGAAGAAAATGATGCCGAATCTATAAAAACAATTCATCGGGCTTATGAGTTAGGTATCACTTTTTTTGATACCGCTGATATGTATGGCCCATTCAAAAATGAAATCCTTGTTGGCAAAGCAATCAAAGGTTTTAGAAAAAACATCACCATGGCAACGAAATTCGGTATCGTTCGAAATCCGGAAAATCCTGCTGTGAGAGGGTTTAATGGCAGGCCTGAATATGTAAAGAGCGCTTGTGAAGCAAGTTTAAAAAGATTGAATCTAGAAGTAATAGACTTGTATTATCTCCATCGCAAAGACCCTGAGGTAGGCATTGAAGAAACGGTTGGCGCCATGGGCGAATTGGTCAAAGAAGGAAAGGTAAGGGCAATTGGATTGAGCGAAGTAAATGCAGATACATTGCGAAAAGCAAATAAGGAGTTTCCGCTCTCGGCCTTGCAAACCGAGTACAGCTTATGGAGCCGTGAGCCGGAAGATGAAATAATTCCTGCATGTAAAGAAATGGGAATTGCCTTTGTGCCTTACAGCCCGCTTGGGCGTGGATTTTTAACCGGGCAGATAAAAAAGTTTGAAGATTTTGCATCAGATGATTACCGCCGGCATTCTCCGCGCTTCCAGGGAGAAAATTTTGATAAGAACCTACAGCTCGTAAAAAAGATTGAAGAGATTGCAAAAGCCAAAGGGTGCACACCTTCACAATTAGCACTCGCCTGGGTATTAGCGCAGGGCGATTTTATCTTTCCTATTCCTGGTACAAAAAGAGTTAAGTATGTAGAAGAGAATGCGGGGGCTGCTAACATTATTTTATCCCAAAAAGAACTCCAGCAGTTGGAGGACGTATTTACGAAAGACGCCGCCGCAGGCCTGCGCTATTCTGAAGCAGGGATGAAGAGTGTTAACCAATAATCCATAATGATCTTTCACTACACCTAGCCAGATCAGCAGGACACCCTACTATAGAAACAATCACGAACCGTAATGAATTTCTAAAATTTATTTTCATGCCAGAAGGGCCATCAATAGTCATTCTTAAGGAAGCTGTGCAGGAATTTAAAGGCAAGAAAATTATTGCCGTTGAAGGCAACAGCAAACTTGATATTCAAAGAATGTCCGGTCAAAAGATTCTTGATTCCAAAAGCTGGGGAAAGCATTTTATTATTTGTTTCAAACACTTTAGCGTGCGCATTCATTTTATGCTCTTTGGAAGCTATCGCATTAATGAAGGAAAAGATGCCGCTCCGAGATTGCGGTTTGTTTTTAAAAATGGGGAATTAAATTTTTATGCCTGCTCAGTAAAGTTTATTGAGGAAGACATTGATGAAGTATATGATTGGACATCAGATGTAATGAACGACACCTGGGATGCTAAAGCTGCAAAGAAGAAAATAAAGAAGATTCCCGAAGAGCTGGTATGTGATACATTATTAAATCAAAATATTTTTACCGGCGTTGGAAACATCATTAAGAACGAAGTGTTGTTTCGCATTCGCTTGCATCCGGAGAATATGATGAAAGATATTCCTACAGCAAAATTAAATGAGCTGATAAAAGAAGCGAGAAATTATAGTTTCGATTTTCTTAAATGGAAAAAAGAATTTGTGCTGCGAAAACACTGGCTGGCTCATACAAAAAAAATCTGCCCAAGAGATCATGTTCCTTTTATAAAAAAATATTGTGGTAAAACAAAGAGAAGAACCTTCTATTGTGAGGTTTGCCAGGTGTTGTACTCTTAGTTCGACACATTTATCGCTCCCTCAGCAAATGTGTTTCCCTGGTTAAGATCTCCTGTTTCGTAGCCTTTCTTAAACCAATACATTCTTTGTGCAGAAGTGCCATGGGTAAAAGCATCGGGAGTAATGGTGCCAGTGGCTTCACGTTGCAGGCGGTCATCTCCAATAGCGTTTGCGGCATTCAAGGCTTCATCAATATCTCCGGCATTAATTACGTTTTTCATTTTTTGATCGTAATGCGCCCATACGCCTGCATAAAAATCTGCCTGCAATTCCAACCTTACAGAGTACTTATTATATTCTCCTTCACTTACCTGCTGACGTATCTGATCCATTTTTTGCGTGGTACCTAAAAGATACTGAACATGATGCCCTACTTCGTGCGCAACCACGTAAGCCATCGCAAAATCGCCGGATGCGTTAAAGCGTTGTTTGAGCTCACTGGCAAAAGAAAGGTCAATATATACATCGTGGTCTGCCGGGCAATAAAATGGCCCTGACGCAGCAGAAGCGCCGCCACAGCCGGATGTAGTCGCATCCCTGAATAGTACCAACGTTGGTTCACTATAACTTTTTCCCATATCGCCGAAGATTTTATTCCACACGTCCTCCGTATCTGCCAGCACTACTTTCACAAAAGCGGCTTCCTGGTCGTCCGCGGCTTTTTCCTGGGTAGTCATTTCCTGTTGCTGGCCTTGTGGAAGGGCTTGCTGGAGATCATTTACATCGCCACCACCTAAGAGAAATTTTGCAAGTAAAAAAATCACGCCGATCAACCCGCCTCCTATCGCTACGTGGCCACCAGTAATTCCACGGCGGTCATCTACGTTTGAGCTTTCTCTTCTACCTGACCATTGCATATAATGTGTTTTTAAGATTAAAAGATGAATTATTCCCTGTTATAAAAAAAGTTCGTTACCAAAAGCAGGAACAATTATAGGACCAACACTCCAGAGGCCGTGAAAACTATTTCATTCTTTGGTTCTGTTATCTATCAACTTCTTCGTCGGTCTTGCCGGCATCCTTTGCATAATGCTTCAGCATGGCAACAGAAGTAGTAGTTTTTTTACCAACACCATTTAGCACTACGTCTTTACCATCAATATTTTAGGAACGAAAAATTTGTAGTCTTTAAAACGAACCATAATATCGCTGCCGTCAGTCTTTGCAAGTTTCATCCAGCAGCCCTTTTCCTGGCATACGCTTACTACTTTCCCGGTAACCTTACCCGTAAATTGTTTTTCTGATTCAAGCTTTTCCTGGAGATCAGCCACACTTGTGGCTTCTTTGTCATTTACTGAAGACCCATATACACTACCTTTTACAGCAGGCGAGACTTGTGCAAAACTATGAGCTGCAAAAAAAAGACACATATAGAAAAGAATTCTTTTCATCTGGCTAATTTTAAGAAAACAAACATAGTCAAATTACTCTTTTCTATTGACCTAAACTTCCAATATCAACATTGTACTTTATCTAAAAACTCTCATAAAATGCTAAAGAAATTAGTGTTGATAACTTATAATATCTATCTTTACGCTTCTCATTACTTTACATCAATTTTAGCAACATTATAAATAATATTATGGCAACAACAGATAAGACTGCAGAGAAGGCAATTGAAAAAAATGCAGAAAAATTAAAAGCGCTTAAACTCACCATGGACAAGATTGACAAGGACTATGGCAAGGGAAGCGTGATGATGATGAACGAGCGCTCCCAGGAACCACAGGCTGTAATTTCAACCGGTTCAATAGGCCTCGACGTTGCTTTAGGAATAGGTGGGGTGCCAAAAGGCAGAGTGGTAGAAATATACGGCCCGGAGTCGTCAGGTAAAACAACTTTGGCGATTCATATAATTGCTGAAGCGCAGAAGAAAGGTGGTATGTGCGCTATAATTGATGCCGAGCATGCATTCGACAGCGCTTATGCAAGAAGGTTAGGAGTTGATGTTGACAATCTTTTAATAAGCCAGCCGGACTACGGTGAGCAGGGGTTGGAAATTGCCGACAGGCTGATTCTTTCAGGAGCATTGGATGTAGTGGTGATAGATTCTGTTGCTGCGCTTGTGCCTAAGAGTGAGCTCGAAGGTGAAATGGGCGATAGTAAGATGGGCATGCAGGCAAGATTGATGAGCCAGGCTTTAAGAAAATTGACCGCTACGATAAGCAAAACAAATTGCTGCTGTATTTTTATTAACCAGTTGAGAGATAAGATAGGCGTAATGTTTGGGAACCCTGAAACAACAACAGGTGGTAACGCTCTGAAATTTTATGCATCTGTACGGCTTGACATTCGCCGCATGGCACAAATAAAAGATGGGGATGAATCAATAGGAAACAGGGTGAAGGTAAAAGTAGTGAAGAACAAAGTGGCGCCACCTTTCCGCATTGCAGAGTTTGATATTATTTTCGGCAATGGTATTTCCAAAACAGGTGAAATAATTGATATGGGCGTTGAAATGGGCATCATCCAAAAAAGCGGAAGTTGGTTTAGCTATGATACCACAAAGCTTGGCCAGGGACGCGATGCAGTAAAACAATTGTTGGTAGATAACCCGGAACTTTCGGGGGAACTTGAAGAAAAAATAAGAGCAAAGATTGCTGAATTGAACGCTGCATAATTTCATAATAATTTTTTAATAAAGCCATCTTTGAACCGGGTGGCTTTTTATTTTCCGTGAAGCCCACATTTTTTAATAACGCAACATGAGATTGTTTTTCATTTAAAATTTATTTCTAAAAAACATTTACTATGCTTATAAAGCTGCGAACAATTATTTATCATGTAAATTATCTGCAA
>JBBPZF010000600.1:0-4290 GCA_038199105.1 Chitinophagales bacterium
ATAATGGAAGAGCAATATCGCCTTATTATCAGGAATGAAATAGACACCTTTCGTGAATTGTTTAAGCAATGGGTGACAACATTTGAGAAAGACGATTGCGAAGATGAATGGGGATTGTTTTTGTGATAGCATCTAAAGAATGCTCATCGGGGATTGATACCAGCAGCACAAAACGTTCCTAAGGAACGATGACCGGTTTATGATTTCTGGAACGAGATCGTACCGGGAATTCGGTCAATCTAATGTTGTCAATTAATATTTTTTTTGAGCCGATTAGAAGCGATATTCAGCTCACGCATAATTAAGAATTGGGCTGAATAAATTTACTTTCGACTTATTACTGTTTTAAAAAAGAATAAGGCATCAATAATTTCCTACATCATTGGCCCCGATTAAAGGAATCAGATTTACATAAATTAACTTTACAGTTATGCCTTCCAAAAACTATCAATTAGAAAAATTTCATAAAGAATACAACCGCTTAAACGAGCATCAAAAGAAAGCCGTTGACACCGTCGAAGGGCCGGTGATGGTTATTGCCGGCCCGGGTACGGGTAAGACACAAATCCTTTCTGCACGCATTGGAAAAATATTGCTGGATACGGATACGCAGCCGCAAAATATTCTTTGCCTTACTTATACTGATGCTGGCGTTATTGCCATGCGCAAACGTATACTGGAGTTCATCGGTGCCGATGCATACAAAGTAAACATCTACACCTTTCATGCTTTTTGTAATGATATAATACAGGATAACCTCAGCATGTTTGAAAAGACTGCGCTCGATCCTGTTTCTGATTTGCAGCGGATAGATTTGTTCAAACAACTCATAGATTCATTTCCAAAAAACCATCCGTTGAAAAGGTACCGTGGCGATGTGTATTATGAGATCAATAACCTGCAATCTTTATTCAGCACTATGAAGAAGGAAGGCTGGACGCCAAAGTTTATCAATGAACGGATTGACGAATACATAAAATCTTTACCGGAGCGCAGTGAATATATTGCCAAACGTGCCACGGTCAATTTTAAGAAAGGTGATGTGCGTACCGATAAAATTGAAGAAGAAACGGAGAAGAAAGAAAAGCTGCGTGCGGCTGTAAATGAGTTTGATAATTTCCAGCAACTCATGCGCAAAAACAATTTGTACGATTTTGATGACATGATCAATTGGGTGATAAAAGCATTTGAAGAAAACCCGAATCTGTTGCTGCGTTACCAGGAGCAGTTCTTATACATTCTCGTGGATGAATACCAGGATACGAGCGGTACGCAAAACCGGTTGGTGCAACTGCTCATTAATTATTGGGATAAACCCAATGTATTTGTTGTGGGCGATGATGACCAAAGCATTTATCGTTTCCAGGGTGCAAATGTGGAGAATATGCTGGGCTTTGCAACAAGTTATAAAAATGATTTACTAACGGTGGTGCTTACCCATAATTATCGTTCGGTGCAATCTATACTGGATGTTTCAAAAACGATCATCGGTAAAAACCAGGATCGCTTAATAAACCAGATTGAAGGTTTAAGTAAAGAGCTTTCTTCTTCCAACGAAAAAATAAAACACCTTACCAATAAACCGATCATTCATAATTATGAAACGCAGCGGCATGAAATGATTGGCATTACACAACAGGTGGAGAAGATTTTGGCGCAGGGTATTGATCCAAAAAGGATCGGCATCATTTATAAAGAAAATAAATATGGCGAAGAACTGGCGCAATATTTCAATCTGCTAAAAATTCCTTATTACAGCAAGCGCAGCCTGAATATTCTTCATATACCGTTTGCAAAAAAGATCATTACCATCTTACAATATCTCGCCACGGAGCATGACATTCCTTACAGCGGCGATGAACTGCTGTTCGAGATGTTGCATTATGATTGGTTCAATATTCCGCCGATAGAAATTGCAAGAGTGAGTATTGAAGTGGCAGACAAACATTTTACGAAGGACAAAACTTCCATAAGAAAATTATTGGTTGAAAGAAGTAAACAACCGGTTCGTGACCTGTTTACACAAGGCATGAATGAAGGCTTAAAGAAAGCCAGCGAAGCAATGGAAAGCCTTATTTCAAAAGTGCCAAATCTTACGCTACAGGGCTTGTTTGAATGTGTTATCCGTGAAGCCGGCATATTAGCTTACGTCATGAAGCATGAAGAAAAGTTATGGCTGTTGCAGGTGCTTACGGGCTTATTTGATTTTATAAAAGAAGAAACCCATCGCAATCCCAATCTTGATTTGAAACAACTAATTAAGTTGTTTGATTTAATGCAAAGCGAAAAACTTCCTTTACCATTGACAGAGGTAAGCGGGAATGATAAAGGTGTGAACCTGTTGACAGCACATGGTTCCAAAGGTCTCGAGTTTGAATATGTTTTCTTTGCGGGGTGTAATGCAAGTTTTTGGGAAAAGAAACGTAAGCCGTTTGGTGGTTATAAATTTCCGGATAATATTTTCCTCACCCCAGCCCTCTCCACAAGTGGAGAGGGAGAGGATGAAGAACTCCGCCGCCTGTTTTATGTTGCGCTTACCCGTGCCGAGCAAAATTTATTTATCTCTTATTGTTGTTTTAAAAATGATGGAAGAGAACTGGAACCATCCATGTTCATCGCTGAGATTTTAGATATGCATGAGTTGCAAACAGAAAAAGTTTTTATTGATCCTGCTACAGAAGCCGAGTTCCAGGTATTGCAATTACAAAACGATGTAAAGCCCGAGATTGAAAAAATAGAGAAGGAATATATCACCAGCCTGCTGGAAAGATTTGTGATGAATGTAACGGCATTGAATAATTATTTAAAATGCCCGTTGGAATTTTATTTTAAAAATCTTATTCGCATTCCTTCACCAAAAAATGAAGCGACAGAGTTTGGGTCCGCCGTGCATTATGCGCTGGAGCAATTCTTCAGGAAGATGCAGGATAATAAGAATGTGTTTCCGCCGAAAGAAGATTTTATAAAAGACTTTAACTGGTACATGCATCGTCACCGCGAAAGCTTTACCAAAGAACAATTTGATAGAAGGCTGGAATATGGTGAAGATGTACTATCCAATTATTATGACAACTACATTCATAGTTTCAACAAAATTGTCGCACTCGAAAGAAATATAAAAGGCATAGTGGTAAATGGCGTGCCATTAAAGGGAAAACTGGATAAGCTTGAATTCAATGGCAAAGAAGTGAATGTGGTTGATTACAAAACTGGTGACATTGACAAAGCAAAAGATAAACTGAAGCCACCGCAGGAAAAGATTCCCAATGGCGGCGACTACTGGCGGCAGGCTGTGTTCTACAAAATTTTACTTGATAATCACAACCGTGACTGGGTTGCGGTAAGCAGTGAATTTGATTTTATAGAGCCTGATAAAAAGAAAATTTACCGCAAGGAAAAAATTTATATCAACCCGGAAGACATCACTACGGTAAAGCAACAAATAAAAATGGCTTGGGATAAAATACAGGCACATGATTTTTACACCGGTTGCGGCAAGCCTGATTGCCATTGGTGCGAATTTGTAAAAACCAACAACATGGCCATTGCCTTACACGAAATTCCTGAAGAAGCAGAGCAGGAGATTTAGAAGTATTTTAGGATGCGTAAAATTTATTATCACTTGAAAGCTATTATGTTTGCTTTTTTTGAAAAATGAATGTAAAGAACGTAATAGTTTTTATTGGTGCAATCAGCCTGCTTTATATCATGTCAATTATTGGAAGCAGTTGCGCGCAGATAGGTGCGCCAACCGGCGGGCCGCGGGACACGCTGCCGCCCGTGCTGATGAGTTCAACGCCACCAAATCAGTCAACAAATTTTACAGGCAAGGCAATCACACTCACTTTTGATGAATACATTCAACTGCAAAATGTGCAGCAGAATTTATTGGTATCTCCGAATCCAAAAATAATCCCCAACATTAATTACAAATTAAAGGAGGTTTCTATCAAATTGCGCGACACGCTGGAGCCTAATACTACTTACAGCATTGACCTTGGTAATTCGATACAGGATATAAATGAAAATAATCCTTACCGCAATTTTACCTATGTATTTTCGACAGGGCCGTATATTGATTCTCTAAGTTTTTCGGGTAATGTACTGCTTGCGGAAACGGGTAAAGCAGATAGTACTTTAATTGTTTTGTTGTATAAAGACCTCGATGATTCCGCAGTTTTAAAAAACAAACCGAGGTATATAGCCCGGCTGGATGCAAACGGTAATTTTAAATTCAACAATCTCGCTGGCGGCACCTATCATGTATTTGCTTTGAAAGATGAAAGCGGG
>JBBPZF010000601.1:0-6184 GCA_038199105.1 Chitinophagales bacterium
TTCACTTACGTAATTTTTATCCGGGCAATAGTGATTAAATTAATTACGACAAATTCTTTTCCGAATTTTATTCAAAAAACTTCATTCTATTGCACATTTTCTTTCAGCACATTTTTTTCATTTTCTATCTTCAATCCCTTTCCATCTTTTGCATAAATTCTATGAGCTTTAGGATTTATGGGAGATGCCTCACCTGTAAAATTTGAAATAACAACATTATCAAAATTATGAAGTTCAATACCATTGGTAAAATAAGGCATGCGTGTGTTCGTCCAGTCTAATTGGAAATCGTTTATGCGCAGGTCTTTTACATATTGCGCCAGCAAGCCCGGGATATCTCTTTCAAAAAGAGACATCTGCAAACTGCTTCCTCTAAGATCAACATTCCCACCGGCAACATCATTTAGTTTGCTGTCGGTAAGTTCGAAACGAATGTGATCAAAAGAGACATCTTCGATAATGCTTTCATCGCTGCCGTAGATCAACATGCCGTTTTCCCCTTTGCAAATGATGTTGCTAAAAAGCACATGTTTTATTTGCCCAAGCTTTACATTCTCTTTACCGCGAACGGCAGAAATATGAATGGGTTCGCCATTGCCCCACCAATCGCCGGTTCGCAAATGCGTTTCAATGTATATGTTTGAAAAGGTGATATTTTCCAACGAACCTTCATCACGAAGAAAGATCCCAATGCCTCTTGTGGAATTGGTGATGTTCACATTGCTCACATGAATGTTACGCACTGTATTTTGATCTAAGAATCCAATGCGTATGCCGCTTGAATAGGATTGCAAATTGCAATTACTCACAATAATATTTTCCGAAAGATGTCGTAAATGCTTAAAGCCGGGAATCTCGAAATGATGATCGTAACCAACAATGGCAATGGCATCGTCACCGGCGCGAATATCGCAACCTTCTATGATCACGTTGGTACAACTGGTAATGTCAATGCCGTCAGCATTCGGCGCAAGCAGGTTATTCCAAAGCCGGATATTTTTCACATTCACCGCATCGCAATCGGCAAAGTGCATACACCAGAAAGGTGCTGAAGTAATGCGTATGTCCTTTACCGTTATCTTCCTGCAATTGCTAAAAACAAACATCTGGTAGGGACGGTCTTTAGGTACTATGGGACCATCACCTATACCTGCAGCCACTTTACGGTAATTCTCTTTTTGGCGGGTAAATTTCGTTACTTCGGCATCTAGTTTTTTAGCCTCGTCCGGATTAAAAAAAACATCCCCATTTCCATCAATCTGACCTTCGCCTGAAATTACGATGTTCTCAGCATCTTCAGTAAAAAGCATTCCTTTGTGAATGGGGATATATGGTTTTTCCGGTGTGTAAGGTTCGTAGTCCTGCAGGTTTGGGCTGCCTCTTAAAATTGCTCCCGCCTGCAGGTAAAGGTGCACGTTCGATTTTAAATGAACGGTACCTATAATAAAAACTCCTGTTGGGATAATAACATCGCCACCACCGTTTTTGTTGCAGGCATCAATTGCAGATTGAAGTGCTTTGGTGGCAACCGTTTTTCCATCGCCGGCAGCTCCATAAGCGGTGATGTCAAATTTGTTTTGCGCAAAAACCGCGGAGCTCAGTAAAAAAAAGATACAATAAGAAAGAAAAATTTTCATCAATATTTTTTTTGAATGATCATTAAAAATTTAAGCTTATGTAGAATAGCCGCAAACTTAATATACCGGCAAAGGCGACTCACTGACGTCACGTCTTTGCGAGCCGCCAGAATAAGGTAACAATTCTAATAAAACTTGCGGCGGCGTGGCAATCTCCCTGGGAATAGGTAGTCTTACTATACCAAGAAGATTGCCACAAAGTTTTCCGAAACTACTTTTTAACTACAAACTCTCAGCTTGAAAACTTTTCGCAAAGACGTCTCCGTTTGTGTTTTCATTTATGGGTTCCTCCTGTTGCCTTCTTTGCGACTATTCTACCTGATTCTAAAAAATTGAACCGAGTTTAATTTTGTTCATCGCCGGTTCATGCATGCACTTATAATTTTATTCCTTTTTTATCTATCCTTTTTATTAATTCCATACATGCCCTTGAATTGTGATAGGGGCATTTCCATAAACCTGCCTTATCTTCCTCCATTACTTCATAATGCGCCTTCACACCCCAGAACCACTCGCCGTTATTTTTATCAAGAATATGATCTTTTACAAACTGCCAGCTTGCTATAGATTTTTCTAAATAATTTTCACCACCGGTGATTTGCCAGGCATTATAAAATCCAATCATAGCCTCGGACTGCGGCCACCAATGCTTTTCCTGTATAAGATGTTTTTTATCGCACTCATATTCGTACCACAAGCCACCATCAGTGTCGAGCCCTTCAAAGGTTGCGTTAGCTAATTGTAAGCCAAGGACTTTACTTTTTTTAATGAGCGCTTGGTCACCAATAATCTCTGCAGCTTCCTGTATCAACCAGGCAGCTTCAATATCGTGTCCATAAGAAAAAATATCAGAACGGGGAGTCCATTTTTCATCAAAAAATAAAACCAGGTGATGATTGTTTTTGTCAACGATATGGTTTAAAAAAATACTGATCAATTCTTCAATCCGCTTTTTCAGTTCCATGTCAGGCCATATTGTATAGAGATTCGCGAAGCCTTCCAAAATGTGAAGATGCGTGTTCATGGACTTTTTCTCATTGGCATCTTTATCGCTCAGTCTTAAATCCTGCTGTTCTTTCCAATCTATAGAAAGCGCCTCAATATAACCTCCATATTCGCGGTCATAACTTTTATCAACAATTGTTTTATACAAACTGATAGCCTGCTCTTTGGCGTCTTCATTGCCACTGCATTTGGCAAATTCACTTAGCCCATACACGGCAAATGACAAAGCGTAGAATTGTTTCTTCGTATCCAACGGTTTACCTTTTGCATCAACTGTCCAATACACACCCCCATTTGCAGCATCAACAAAGTACTGAAGAAGGTAGCTAAAAGCTCGCTCAGCTATTTGCAGGTAAGGCTGATTGTTAGTAAGGTTATACGCCGCAGAAAATGACCATAATATCCGGCTGTTTAGTACAGAGCCTTTTGCAGCATCTTTATAAATGATATTGTTATTATCTATGCGGCCATAGAACCCACCATTTGTTTCATCAATTGCATTTCCCATCCAATAAGTGAGAATACTTTTTAGCTCCTGGTGTAATTCCTCTTCAAACATCGCAAGTTGTTCCATCATGGAATGAGATAAAATTATGCATTCACTGCTTGTGTAAAATTTTTCGCTTCAATGCCATTGCCGTTTCCGGCTTCTGTATATTCATAATTGGCTTTTATGATCTCCATAATAGTGTTCACAGAAGCCTCAGATGTGAAGCCATCTTCCGGCGTATTGATCACATAATCCAATAATTTTTCAATAGTAGAAGTTGCCACATGCATTTTCATATCAGATGATGCATAGTAAATAAACACAGTGCCGTCTTCGCCTTCGATCCAACCGTTAGAAAACAAAACGTTGGACACATCTCCTATTCTCTCATCTCCTTCGGGCGCCATAAAATATCCGCCAGGCTTATGAATTATTTTAGTAATATCCTGCAGATCGGTCATGAACATATACACCACATAACGCAAACCAGCGGCTGTGTTCCTTACGCCATGCGCCAGGTGCAGCCAACCATTGTCCGTTTTTATAGGCGCCGGGCCGAGCCCGTTTTTTGCTTCATATACTGTGTGATAAACTTTTTTATCAATAACAATTTCTTTTGTTATCACTGCATTTTCTATGTCATCACATACGCCAAATCCTATTCCGCCACCTAACCCTGCTTCAATAAAACTATCTTGCGGACGGGTGTAAAATGCATACTTTTTATTTACAAATTCGGGATGCAATACAACATTTCGTTGCTGCGGAGAAGGTGTTTTAAGATTAGGTAAACGGAACCAGCTAACAAGGTCTTTCGTTCTTGCAATGCCGCACTGCGCTATAGCGGCGGATTGGTCTCCTTCCTTTGCAGAAGGATCGCGCCTTTCAGTGCAAAACACTCCATATATCCATCCGTCTTCGTGCTGCACAAGCCGCATATCATAGATGTTGGTTTCGGGCTCGCCGGTGCCAGGCATCACTATTGGCTGCTTCCTGAAAATAAAATTATCTATTCCATTCCCACTTTCAGCGATAGCAAAAAATGATTTTCTGTCAACTCCCTCTACCCTTGCAGCAAGTATATATTTATTATTAAATTTTATTGCGCCAGCATTGAAAACTGCATTGACGCCAAACCTTTCCAGCAGGAAAGGATTGGTAGACGGGTTGAAATCAAAACGCCAATCAAGAGGCACATGGCTTGCCGTAAGAACCGGGTTTTCAAACCGGTTAAAAATTCCATTTATAGAAGCCTTCTCGATATTTGTTTTTAATAGTAACTCCTCGTGTGTTTTATCAAGGTATTTTACCCTGTTCCGAAAGTGTTCGTTCATTTCTAAAATTTGATTTTGTGATAATTGACGTTTTATAAAATTTTTTTCGGATCAGGCGCTTAGATATTACTAAGAAAAAAAGCCACGAATTACACCAATTGACACGAATTTTTAGTGACGTTAATACAGATTTTTTCTATTGTTTAAAGTTTTAAATTGACAATACGACTTAAGCGTTTAATATTAAATTTTTAATAGGGCGAAACAATGTTTACTTTTTATAATCAGTACTATTTCGGTTCAGCAACATTTTCGTCACCGTCTTTAAGTCTTCTTTCTACCAGTTCATTACTCACTTGTAACATAAAACTATCGCTGAGTTTATAAAAAATAATGAACGCCGCTGATATGAGCGCACCCGCTGCCGGAATAAAACTCAACATCATTTTGATACCGGTGCGTGCTTCCTCCGTCTGAATCATATTAGCTTCAAATCCCCACAGGGCAAGCATCCATCCTGTGATAGCGCCACCTAAGGTCCAACCTAATTTTTGCGACATAGACGAAGATGAAAATATTAACCCGGTTGCCCTTCTGCCGGTTTGCCATTCTGAATAATCTGCTATGTCCGCGTACATAGACCACAGCAGCGGGAAAACACTTCCGGCACAAATGCTTATTAAGAATTGAAATAAAAAGATGAGGAAAATATTATTCTCAGTAAAGAAAAAGAAAACGCAGCTTAATATGCAGGCAATAACCATCGCGTATAAAAATGTATTTTTCTTTCCTATCTTGTCTGATACTGGTTTTGCCAATATTACCCCAACAATATTTGCAGCCTGGCCTAATACAAGATAAAGTGTACTGTAATTAATAGCTACATCAAAAAGTGGTAATTGAAATGCTTCCTGGCTTTTAAAATAATATTTAAAATAATAAATGGTAGAGCCATCACGCAATGAATTAAATACTAACGTAGCTACGCCCGCGCCCAAAAGAATGAACCACGGCTTATTTTTTGCGAGGTTAGCGAGGTCGGCTTTTAAAGATGTTTTCTGCTCTTTAGGGGGCTTGACTCTTTCACGCGTCCACGCAAAGGTTAAGAAGAATAAAACCGCAGCGATAATACCATAAATTATAATAGACTCTTGCCATCCCTTCCCGGTATTTATTCCTGTGGACGTTTTGCTAAGTGCGGCTACTAATGGCTCTGCCGTAGCCAATACGAGAATGCTACCTGCAAAGGCAAAAACAAAACGGAAGGTCGCCAGTGTAGTCCGTTCTTTAATGTTTGAGGTCATCACTCCCATTAGGGAGGCATAAGGCACGTTGATGGTGGAATAGACCATCATCATCAATGTGTAGGTGAGGTAAGCATAAATTAATTTGCCTGTGATGCTAAAATCCGGAGATGAAAATGTGAGTACTCCTGCTATGGCAAAAGGTATCGCCATCCATAACAGGTATGGCCTGAACTTCCCCCACCTGGTATTTGTTCTGTCGGCCATAACCCCGATTATCGGATCCAAAAACGTATCCCATATCCTGGTAATTAAAAACATAGTACCGGCAGCAGCGGCAGCTATCCCGAACACATCTGTATAAAAAAATAATAGGTAAACTGAAAATAATTTCCAGAACATAGATGAAGCAAAGTCACCAAAGCCGTAGCCGACTTTTTCTTTTAATTTTAGCGATTGGTCCATTGGCATATATTATTTTTTTGAGTCTTGTTAAGCTTATGTCCGCCGTGTGGTGATACTTTTATTTCCAAA
>JBBPZF010000602.1:0-2139 GCA_038199105.1 Chitinophagales bacterium
CACACGGGATTTTATTTAGAAGCGCATCAACATTTTCCCTTTTGTACAAAGCATTTGCGTACAACTTATCATAATAAAGAAGCAAAATTGAAAAACATTCCTTCACTTTATTTTCCAGCAGGTAATTAATAGCATTTTTTGTCTCGAGTCCGCCAAGCCTTTTTTGAATTTTCATAATAGAGTTTACCAACTCTTTTTTATCAAATTTCCCATAAGTAGAAACGATATGGTTAAGTCTTTCCTCGAAAGGAATATCCAAAAAATACAGTGAACTTTTTCTCATGTTTTCCCATAGTGCTTGGGGAATTCCGGCTGTACCAATATGCCGGCTTTCATCCTCGAGCCATATAGAAGCTTTATTCTCGGTATTAACAGTGTGCGCTGTCGAAGTTTTGAATAATTCAATCGCCAGCATATTCTCAAACATTTCCTGTCCGGGTGGTGGTGCTTCGCCGATGCTTCCAAATGCTGATCCTTTATGATTTGCCAATCCTTCCAAATCAATTACCAGTTCCCCGTTTTTCTTCATTTCCTGCAAAACGAATGTCTTGCCGGAGCCGGTATAACCGCCAAGGATTTTTAAGTTGTATTCTTTTTCAAATTGCTCAAGCGCCCAATTTCTAAAAGCTTTATAACCGCCCTTTAATGTAAAAATCTTGAAACCATATAAGTCTAACAGCCAGGCAACTGAATGGCTGCGCATTCCTCCACGCCAGCAATGGACCAATAGCCTGCTTTCGTTTGGGAAACTTTTCTTGTTCTTTTTTATAATTTCTTCCGTGTCATCAATCATATTTTTCATTCTTTCAGAAAAATACTCAAGTCCTTTTTTTACTGCAACCTGCCTGCTTTGTTGCTTGTAGGCTGTTCCAATTACTTGTCGTTGCTCATCAGTAAAGAGAGGTAATGAAAAAGCGCCGGGAATATGTGCATGTAAAAATTCGCCCGGACTTCGGGCGTCTAAGACAGGGATGTGCTCTCCCAATTTTAAAAATTCTTCAATATTAATTTGCTCAATTGCCACGTATGAAATTAGATTTTTATCGAAATAAAAAAACCACCGTTTTTAGCAGTGGTTTCAATTTACTTTTAAAATGCTTAACCATTCATGGAAGTAAGAAACTCCATATTATCTTTTGTTCCTTTCATATTCTTCATAAGAATATTAATGGCTTCTTCAGGGTTCATATCTGCCATGTGATTTCTAAGAACCCACATACGTTGCAACACATCTTTATCAAGTAACAAATCATCGCGCCTTGTAGATGAAGCAACGATATCAATTGCAGGGAAAATTCTGCGGTTAGATAAACGGCGATCCAACTGAAGTTCCATGTTACCGGTACCTTTGAATTCTTCAAAAATAACCTCGTCCATTTTGCTTCCGGTATCAACTAAAGCTGTAGCAATTATTGTAAGTGATCCACCAAATTCAATTTTCCTGGCTGCGCCAAAAAATTGCTTTGGCTTCTGCATTGCATTTGCTTCAACACCGCCGGATAATACTTTACCACTTGCGGGAGCAACTGTATTGTGTGCACGGGCAAGACGGGTGATGCTATCCAATAAGATAACCACATCATGGCCACACTCCACCAGGCGTTTTGCTTTTTGCAATGCCATAGTACTAACCTTCACATGCTTTTCAGCGGGTTCATCAAAAGTAGAAGCGATAACTTCTGCTTTTACGCTGCGTTCCATATCAGTAACCTCTTCCGGTCTTTCATCAACCAACACGATCATCAGATAACATTCCGGGTGATTTGCTGCAATTGCATTGGCAATTTCTTTCAGCAACATTGTTTTACCGGTTTTAGGCTGGGCAACTATAAGTCCTCTTTGCCCTTTTCCTATCGGGGTAAATAAGTCAATAATTCTTGTTGAAAGATTACCTGGGGTTAAAAATAAATTGAGCTTTTCAAAAGGGAATAAAGGAGTCAGATAATCAAACGGTACACGATCGCGAACTTCATCAGGTCCTTTTCCATTAATTGTTTCCACCTTTAAAAGAGCAAAATATTTTTCACCTTCTTTTGGCGGGCGAACAGAACCATAAACAGTATCACCTGTTTTAAGTCCAAACAGCTTTATTTGAGATGGAGAAACATATACATCATCCGGTGAAGAAAGATACATGTA
>JBBPZF010000603.1:0-3214 GCA_038199105.1 Chitinophagales bacterium
ATTTTATTTGCATAAGCAAAAACCTGTGCATGAATGGGTGATTGAAGGGGATGCGCACTGCATGTTACGTTGCGGTTAATATCACCGCAGGTAGCAATTGAATCAAGTTTTGCTTTGTTGAAATCCTGGATGGTAGGTTTTAGTTTTGATTTAAAAAGGCCGTGCAATTGAATCGTTTGCCGCGTTGTAATTTTTATTACACCGGTAGAATATTCCCCGGCTATTTCATTTGCGGCTATCCATTGCTGTGAGGTTAAAAAACCACCCGGCAACCGGAGCCTTATCATGAATGTAAAAAGGCGTTCGAGCTTTTTTTCCGCTCTCTCATCCCGGCGGTCACGATCGTCCTGCTGATACATGCCGTGAAATTTTATTAACGACTGGTCGTCTTCCCGGATAGCGCCAGTCATTTCATCGTGCAGGCTTTCTTCAATAGTTCCGCGCAGCCCATCGCTTTCCGTTTTTATTTTTTCTGTTGATGATAGTGGATCGCTATCCCGCAGCTCAGGCAGGGAAACAGAAACCTTAAAATTTTTAGATTCTTCAACCATTTTTTACTTCTTAATTAATTAAAATTTAATAATCATTCTCTTCGAATCATCCCGCCAATCAATCCTGTGCTCCCCTTTAGGGAGTTGGGGGGTTGGGCCCGGGGTTTAATACACGTCCTTTATATATCTTCCTTCTTCTTTTAAATTATCAAGATATTTTTCTGCGTCAATTGGAGACCGCTCACCAAACTCCTCTATGATTTGCAATAACACTTTTTCTACATCAAAACTCATCGGATCTTTTGAACCGCACACATATATATAAGCACCTGTATGCATCCATTCGAAAAATTCATTTCCATGCTGCAGCATTTTGTGCTGAACATATATTTTTTCTTGCTGATCCCGCGAAAATGCAGTGCTTACTTTTGTCAGTACACCTGTATCAAACCAATTTTGTATTTCGCTTTGATATAAAAAATCAGTGACGAAATGCTGGTCCCCAAAAAACAGCCAATTCTTTCCTGCCGCGCCGTTAGCGTCTCTTTCAGCAATGAATGAACGGAAAGGTGCGATGCCTGTGCCCGGTCCGATCATTATCACATTTTTATTTTCTTCGGGTAAGCGGAACTGATTATTAGGATGCACATAAAATTGGAGCTCGTCGTCTGGATTGAAATGCGATAAAAACTCAGAAGCCAATCCATATTCTACTTTGTCATTAACCAAAAAAGAATTTTTGGCAACAGTAAGGTGTATTTCGCCCGAATGTGCTTCCGGGGAAGATGCAATGGAGTATAGCCTTGGTGCAGTAGGCTCCAATATTTTTACAATTTCTGTGAATTGATCCGCATTCTTTACCGGGTAAATTTTTAGCAGATTAAGCAAATCAATTCTTTGTATAACTACATCCTGCTCTACAATTGCCGCATATTGCTTTACCACACGCTCAGGCAGGTAAGTAATATTTAATTTCTTTTGAAGAAGATCATATACTGAAAATAATTCATCCTTATAGTCAATGTTTAGAGTGTCATCCACTTCTGTTATAGTAATAATTTCTTCAACAAGCACTTTGTTATTTTCAGGAATAATACCGATAGAATCTCCCGGCTGGTACGCTACATCTTCCGCTTCAATTTCTATATGCCAGGTTTCTTTGTTGCTGCCCCGGTCATTCAGGTTTATATGGGTAAGCATCTTTCCATTATAAATTTTCTTACCTGATGATTTTTTTGTTATGATTTTAGGTGCGGTAAGAGAAGGCTCTGCAGCATTGCCATCAAGCGCCTTACAAACTTCTTCGAACCACGTATCGGCCTCTTCATTATAATCCACATCGCATTTCTGTAAAGGGAAAAATCGCTTGCCACCCAGCTTAGTTAATTGTTCATCCACATCTTCGCCTGCTTTACAAAATAGGGGATAAGAAGTATCACCCAATGCAAGCACAGTGTATTTTAATTTTTCAAGCTTAAATCCATTCTGGTGCACATGATCGTAAAACTTTTTAGCAGCAGCCGGCGGCTCACCGTCACCGTGAGTACTGATGACTGCTAAAAAATATTCTTCTTTTGTAAGGTCATTCATTCGATACTGGTCCAGGCTTTGCACCTTAGCATGTATGCCCTTTTTCTTTGCTTTGGCAGCAAATTCTGTCGCCAGTTTTTTTGAATTACCTGTTTCCGTACCATAGGCAATGGTGATCTTGTTTATGCCATTCTTCACTACAGGCGCTGTGTCAATTACCTGCTTTGATACGATACCATTAAGGTAACCATTCATCCAAATCAGTTCTTCTTTTGTTGATTTGCCTATTAGCTCCAGCAAAGTTTTTAGTCGATTTTCAGCTAACATTTTTCTGTAATTTTTCCTGTGGATTAATATCGGATATTTTTCTTGTTATTGGTTTAAAATAATATTCATCGCCATTGTTATTTGAAAGCCACGCAAATTGGTTATGAAGTGCAACTACTTTCCCAACAATTACTAATGAAGGTGATATAAAAGACTTTCCTTTCAACTGCTTTTGATAATCGTATAAGTTGGCTACGTGCACGCTTTGATTAGGAGTGGTTGCCTGCTCTATCACAGCCAATAATTTGTCCTCATGAATATTGTTTGCTGTAAGTTTCTCTACTACCTTATCCAGTGTTTCAGAAGACATGTAAAACACTAAAGTGTCATCGGTGTCGGCCAATTCTTTCCAATATTTATCGTTCAAAATATCCGATTTATAATAGGTAAGAAAGCGGACCGAAGTAGCGTATCCCCTGGCCGTAAGAGGAATACCTGTGTATGCCGCTGCGCCTAATGCTGCTGTCACGCCAGGAATTATCTCGTAAGGAATATTATTAGCAACAACGGTCTCCAGCTCATCCATAATATTTGAAAAAACAGAAACATCACCACCCTTTAGTCTTACTACTAATTTTCCTACCAGGCAATGGTGTACGATAAGTTCATTGATTGTTTGCTGAGGGGTTGAAATGCCACGTCTGCATTGTTTTCCAACATGAATAATTTCTGCACCAGGATGTACATAGCTTTTCAATATCTCTTCACTCACAAGTCGGTCAGTAAGAACAACGTCTGCCTGCTGCAGGTATTTTGCTGCTTTCATCGTAATCAATTCCGGATCACCAGGGCCTGCTCCTGCAATAATCAATTTCCCATTTTTCAATTGTTGTGTCATTATTAGTCTACTTAATTAGTAGGATATA
>JBBPZF010000604.1:0-2877 GCA_038199105.1 Chitinophagales bacterium
AATCCTATGCCGGAACCCGGATATTCTGAGCGTGTATGTAACCGCTGGAAAATGATAAATATTCTTTCGTTATGCTTTTGATCAATACCAATACCATTATCATTAAAAGCAAACTCCCAATAGTCACCCTTTTTTAGAACGCTAATATTTATTTTTGAGCATACGTACTTTCTTCTGAATTTAATAGAGTTAAGAATAAGGTTTTGAAATACCTGCTTTATTTCTGTGTGATATCCAATAATGGCCGGCAAGGGCGCAACTTTAATTTCGGTGCCCGCATCCGTTATTGCTTTTCTAATATCTGCAACAACGTCCTGAAGCATTAAGTTACAATCAATCTTTTCAAGGTCTTTGCTATGGCCTATTCGTGAAAAATCCAGCAGGTCTTTTATCAGCACTTTCATTCTATCGGTTGCCTGCACTATATAAGTAAGATACTTATCAGCATTAGGATCCAGCTTTTCAAAATATTGCTTTTTAAAAAGTTTTACAAAACTGATAGTAGTGCTTAGCGGCTCCTGCAGGTCATGCGAAGCAACGTATGCAAACTGTTCAAGCTCTTTATTTTTTCTTTCAAGTTCGCTGTTATTTATTGCAAGGCTGGCTTGTGAATTCATTAATAATTTTTCGGCTTGTTTCCGTTCGGTGATATCTCTTGTGATACCATCAACACGTGTAAGGTTGCCATCTTTATCTAATGTGGGGGTAATCGCAGTTTCTACCCAACGTATATTTTCATCTTTACGAATAATGCGATACTGGCTAATTACCTGTTGCCCTCTTCGCATTTCCTGGTCATCACTTTCCATAATGTGTATGTCATCGGGGTGAATTATATAAATCCAGAGAAGGTAATTGCTCATAAATTCGGATTGCCCGTAACCATATAATTTTTCACAAGTAGGAGATACCTGTATCACTTTTAAAGTGATCATATTTACAGAAAAGAATACTTCATCTATAGAATTAAAAAGAATATTTAATTCCCTGTTGGCTGCTTTAAGTTTACTCTCAGAAATTTTCCGTTCGGTGATGTCGTGATTGATTCCGATAAGGCCTATTATTTTGCCTGTATTGCTTTTCAAAGGAAGTTTGGAACTAAGGTTCCAATGAGATTTTCCTGTTACATTATCTAACAGGCATTCTTCGTGATTGATAAGCGGAATGCCCGTTTTAATAATATCCTGTTCCTCTTTAAAAAATTGTTTTGCTATATCTTCCGAAGAAAAATCGTAATCAGATTTTCCTATCATCTCCTCCACGGATGCGCAACCTGCAATCCTTGCTACTGGCATATTACAGAGTATGAACCGGCTTTCAGTATCTTTTACATAAATCTGATCAGGAATATTTTCAATGACTAACCGAAACAATTCTCTTTCCTCAGCCAGCTTCTCTTCAGATTGTTTTCTTTCCGTTAAATCCTGAACGATCCCGAATGCTTTTTCAATTTCTCCATGTTTACCTAATGATGTCTTTGTTTCTACCCAAATATTTTTTGTAATTCCCTTTGGTGTAATAATTCTACATTCAAAAGGTACAGCCGGCAGGTATAGATTTTCGTTGCTGATGCGCATTACTTCATCCATATCTTCGGGATGAATAAATTTCATGATATTTTGAAGATTAAAATCAAATGAAAGAGGATCAATATCGAGTATGTTGAACATTTCATCCGAGAAAGTCATTTCATCTGTTTCTATTTTTCTCTCCCAGCTGCCAATGTGAGCGATATGTTGCGCCTCATTTAATTTCTCATCGCTTAACTTAATATTGTCACGCATTGCGATCAAGGCTTTCCCCAAAGTATCTTCTGAACTTAAAGGCTCGAAATAACTTTCAAAATTTCTATTACCAACTTCAGCAGCGAAAGTAATTGTGCCCTGCAGTTTTTCCGAAAGATGATTAACAGAACGAATCATCTCACCAATCTCATTATTACTTTCTTTATAATTTAGTTTCTGTAACACTCCTTTTCCAAGATCATTAATTATGTTTCTTATTTTATTAATTGGTGATATAATAATTTTAGTAAAATAAAGAGAAAGAAAAATACCTATACAGATAATAGTAATAGCAAGAACGGAAATCAGCATTGCCAGGCGCATATATGAACGGGCAAGGTCACTATTCATTTCAAGCCTTTTGTTCTTCTCGAATGAAACAATCCTTATTAGAGTATTCATTAAAGTTGATGTATGTGGAAGCACTTCATCTTCGATTAATCGCTCGGATTCAAATTTCGCTACAGGGTCATTATAGTCTTCAAATTTCTGTAATGATGACATGATATTTTTCTCTGTGGCTATAACCTGTTCAAATTCAGCAAACGCTTTGTTGAGGCTATCTTTAATAAATTTATCATTCGAGTCCAGAAAAAACGAACCCAACTTTGTCTTTAAATTAGGATACCCGACAGTATGTAGTTTTAGTAAAGCATTTTTATCCGCCTGGCTAGATCTTAAAAATAACCAATCGGTAGCGTACATCTTTGATTCTATAAGCATATCCTGAAAGTCTTCTACTGACTGCAATGAAGGATCTATAACAGTTGAGATGCGGCGCGACAATATTACGTTCCCATTCAATGTAATAATAGAAATAATGCCGTTGACCACAAACAACGTAACCAGCAAGGCAAAGCTCCAGTGAATTCTTTTTTTAATGCTTAAGCTCATTAGCTACAAATAATATTTATAATGATTAAAAATTAAAATCAAATCCCCCGATAAATCTTATTGGGTCTTCCGGCTGGCCGTAATAGAGCTCAGTATCTTTTTTATTAAGGTCCATATTGAAACCAACACTCCGGTAATGCTGGTTAAGTGCATTAGTTATATTAGTGAAAACAGAAAACTTTTTAGTTACATTATATCT
>JBBPZF010000605.1:0-2806 GCA_038199105.1 Chitinophagales bacterium
CTTTATGTACAGATTAGCTCGCTATTACTCATAGCACATCAAAATATTAATTAGCCAAAATTTCTTTAGAATCAGCCTTATCTTATTGGGGAATGATTCCGGAAAAAGTATATGAAATAACTTCTGTTACCATCAAAAGGAGTAAAAAGTTTAAAACACACGAAGCAAGATTTAGTTACATTCATATTCCTTTACCCTATTACTCATTCGGCATTCAACGAATCGAATTAACAAAAAGGCAAACAGTACTGATTTCCTCAGCTATTTGCGACAAAATTGTAACTACATCCGGACTATTTTTTAGAAGTCCTAAACAAGCAAAAGAAGTGCTGATTGAAGATTTTCGCATAGAAAAACAAACTCTCTTGAATTTGAATATAAATGAAATAAAAAAATGGCTAATCAATGCTCCCAAAAAAAATAGCCTTAGCAATTTAATTAAAATGCTTACAGATCTATGATTAAAGAATGGATTGAAGAATATAAACCTTCAAACAAAGAACAGGCTGAGCAGGCTATGCGTGAAATTATGCAAGAGGTTGCCCTGGCAGGGTTACAAAGAACCGGATTCTTCGAAAAAGCAGCTTTTTATGGTGGAATTAGGGCACAAGACTCTGGTGATCTAGAAATGGGGAAAATTTCAAAAGAAGAATTTATTAAACTTGTTAAAACTAAAATTGATTCTGTGTCTTTCAAGAATATAAAAGAAGATATAGTTAGATTTATTCCGGATGATAAAGTATTAGATATATGGTCCCCTGAATATTTTAGTGCACTGGTCGATAAAATGAAGTTCAAATAAAGATTTAACCACAAAAAGTCATTAAGCAAAAAATAAATTGCAATGTAGATTGCAATAATGCATTTTATTAATTTCCCTGAAGTACAAAAGCTTACTAATTCTTCGTAAGAAAATCGAGACCTTTATTTGCCAGTTGAACTTGCTGATAACGTTTGGAAAAAAAAACTTACAATCAACAAACAAGAATACTACACTAATTGAAAGAGCAATCGAAAAAAAATATTGAAGAAGAGTCCGGAAGAAGAATTTAAATTTTGATCTCTTTTATTCTTTAAATTTCTTATTCAATTAGCTTATGCCACTCTGCTATTCGAAAAGCACCACACCACAGTAACACGCTAATTGATACGCGCAATAAGATAGGAAGCCGTTACAGGGCCGATGCAAGAAATGGGCAGCAGAAGCAAAGATGATCAGCATTTGTTTCTTATTTATTAGTCTCCCAGCGATATTAATTAAACGCTATTAAATAGTATAGTCTATTTTCTACTTTATTTTTCGTTTGGATTCTGTTGCAGGCAGCGGAACATATTTCTCCGACACATTTTAATGCCAAACAAACCATTCCTCTTAATACTAAATAAACCATTCTTCGCTGCTTATTTTATTTGTCATTGCTTAATGAATAAGGAAAGCTGGACGGCTGTGTACCACGTTGTTTATTTGCCAGTGGCTTCATATCAAAATTAATAACAGCTCCCTTTGATAACGTTTCCTGATCAAACCAGTTATTGTTATAGACATTGCCATTAAGTTTATTCCCATTTACGCTCATGCAATCCCGGCTTCATATCTGTAAGATCATTTTTCCATTCCCCCGTTTTATTGGGATCATCGTAAAATGCGTTTGCATAGGGATCACGCAAAATGCAAATTACCTGCCTGTTAATAACACCCGCAATTAGTTGTTGCAGGTCTTTATCCTTATCAATAAAACTAAGATAAGGCCAAACCTGTGCACTGCTGTCACGCAGCCACATGGCATTAATGTCGCCGGTTATAACGTAAGTATCAGGCTTGCCATTTTTTGTGCTGTAGGTAACTGTAGTGTCTAATGTATTTTGGAAACAGTTACCAAAAAGCCAAGCCAGTTCTTTATCCTAGAAAAAGAAATCGAACTAAACGAAGGGGTATTTCTTAATGGCAAAGGTTCAGTAATAAGATTTATCGCACGAAAAAAATAAGGCCAGCCGCATTGTTGCGGCCTGTAAATTTTGAACTAATACACCTATCGAAAGGCGAAAAAAATTTTTTTATTAGTTTCGCGGCATCGAACGCAGAAAATAATTGCCGCTCAGTGTATAAAAATTAATCATTCATCGCCGGAAAAAGGGCGATATTCAAAGTAGAAAAACAAAAACATGAAGAAAGAAATCGTTTTTACATTACCGGCAGAAGCGCTGGAAGGGGCTTCTGAAGCCGTAGTATTGGGAGATTTTAATAACTGGACTCCCGGGCAGGAATTTGAATTGAAGAGACAAGATGATGGCTCTTTTAAGACAACTGTCCAGTTAGAAGAAGGACAAACATATCAATATCGTTTTTTACTAAATAACGGAACATGGCAGAATGACTATAACGCCCAGGAATACCAACCTGTATCCGGTTTATATATAGACAATTCTGTAATTACAGTGCCTGAGATAATGGAAGAGGAAGTAAAACAAACCTTCGAAACGGTCAATAAAGAAGAAGTTGCAAAGCCAAAAGTTGCGAAAGCAAAAGCCGTTAAACCAACAGCTAACGTTGAAGCAATAAAAACTAAAAAGGTGGCGCCGGCAAAAACGGTAAAAGCAAAATCTTCCGCTGAAAAAGCGAAGGCTGAAAAGCCCGCGAAGGCTGGTGCTAAAAAAACTTCAAATACAAAAAAATAAGAGAAGGAAAGCATCGCTTTTTTATACTGTAAGAAGCTGTTTAAGAATGATTTTTTCGATTTTATTTTAACCTTAGAAGAAAAATTACTTAGCTGACTTTTCCCACTTTATTAACTTATTCAATAAAACA
>JBBPZF010000606.1:0-2151 GCA_038199105.1 Chitinophagales bacterium
ACTTTCAGGATACTTGATCAAAAAATAAAACATACTAAAAACACACGCACAACATTTGACCTTACTTCTGCATCAACAGCTTTAGGAGGAACGATCTTTTCATCATTACCGGGGCAGAATCAGCAGACAACCGGAAAAATTCTTCCGAGCGTGGGCGTGGCTTTGGTGCCCGTAAAAGAGGCTGTAGCTCCCCCTAAAAACTATGAACAAAATTCCGCATCACTTGTAAGAAGCGATATTAAAAGGCTGCAATATTTACTTACAGATAATATGCTTGTAGGAGAAAAAGATATTGACATTATCAAAAAGATAGCAAGGCTTAAAGAAGAATTGAAACAGGTGCAATTGCAGCTTATAGATGTACCGGTGGTTGAAGACAGCACCGATAGTAAAGAGCTTGATGAATATTTCAACAATCCTAGAGTGAATAAGAAATACAGGCTGAAAGGAAAGTAATATTATTTACGATGTACGATGTTTGATCTACGACGTAAAACTTTGTGGTGTTATTAGCAGCAGCGGTCAATAATCAAACAAAAAATTCTGCAGTTGATTCAGTAAGTATTGTTCTTAAAACTTAAAGTTGATTTTAGCAAACTCTAATTGTGAAACGAAAAGATAAGTTTCGAAAAATGACATCGTAAATCGTACATTCCATTCACATGATCTTCTTTACTTTCTCCCAAATCTCAGGAAGGCGTTTTATCAATACAAGCTCTTTTCTCTTGCTATAAAATTCCTGGATAGGTGTGCCCCAATAAGTTTTATTTCCTTCAATACTTGAGGTAATTCCTGCCTGGCCCATCACTATTGCATTGTCACCAATCGTTATCGTTTTATTTACACCAACCTGACCCCAGAGAATTACACCGTCACCTAAAACAGTGCCTCCTGCAATGCCAACCTGTGCAGCTATCAGGCAATTTTTTCCAACAACCACTTCGTGGCCAAGGTGCACAAGATTATCAATTTTTGTTCCCCTGCCTATTTTGGTTTCATCGCTCACGCCGCGGTCAATAGTGCAATTAGCGCCTATTTCCACATCATCTTCTATAACAACTTTACCGCAGCTTTGCATTTTCTTATACCACACCTCCCTGTTTTTTTTTGCGTTCATGTAGTAAGCGTCGCTGCCTATAACTGTGCCCGAATGTATCACTACATTGTTGCCAATAACCGTATTAGCATACACTGATACATTGGGATGAATGATGCAATTATCGCCAACGATTACTTCATCGCCGATAAAAACGTTAGGCATTATTATCGTGTTCATTCCTGTTTTGGCCGAATCACTTATCATTTGTTTCGAAGGAACAAATGGCCTGAAGTGATTAACAATTTTTGAATAAGCTTCGAAAGGATCATCAACAACAAATAAAGTTTTGCCAGCAGGCGCGTCGGTTTTTTTATTAATAATAATAAAAGTAGCAGAGCTATTAAGGCATGCTTCATAGTACTTTGGATGGTCAACAAAAACTATATCGCCTTCATTTACTTTATGTATTTCATTGATGCCCGTTGCTGATGAATTTTTATTGCCGGCAATTTCAGCATTGATAAATTCTGAAATCCATTGTGCTGAAACAGGAGAAGGAAATTGCATAAAAATATTTTATGCATCAAAGATAAAGATTAAGGCATGCACATATTTGCAGTCATCTTTTTAACATGCTTCTGAAAAAGAATCAAAAAATTTCTGCGGTGATAAATATTTTTTTTCAATCTTAATCAGCGCAACATTTCCGATATGAATTTTACAAGAAGGATATTAAAATAAATCTTACAAATGAACTTTCCTTTGAAACTATTGTGCAGTAAGGGTTGTAAGAATATATGATTTCAATTTTCATTTCTATTGCAGTTTACATGCAAACAAAAATTAAAAAAAAGTCAAAACTATTATGCAAAAAAATGCTTTGCTTATCCACAATTGGTTTTAGAATGTTGATAAAATAATGAGTAAAAATTTTCTAGTTAGAAGAATTTATTTTTAATATTGTGTAGGAAATTTTATTTCCTGTACTTACTAACCCATCTATATAACAAAGCCCGTGCAATTCAAAGACGGGCTTTATTATTTTTAGCCATTGATCATTGCATTTTTTGTTTTCAATTTTTCTTAAAATATTTTTTTTGAATAAATATTTC
>JBBPZF010000607.1:0-11290 GCA_038199105.1 Chitinophagales bacterium
TGAGGAATTATTTACACATTAAAGGTTATTATATTGATGATAACTCCATACTATAGCAGATTTATATTGGCATATTTGTAGTAAATGAAATTATCACTTGACTGTTTTTTATTTACCCTTTAAAAATTTAAGCATGGATCTGATATGTTTCTGCCACATAAGATGGAAGTTTGTTTACCAAAGACCACAGCATTTAATGAACAGATTCGCCCGGTATGGGCGGGTTTATTTTATAGAGGAGCCGGTGTATGAATCTGAAGGTAAATCGTTCCTTGAAATAAAAAAGGATGGTGAGAATATTTGGATTGTTACTTCTCACTTATTAAATAGCTATACGGAGGACGAAATTGTGTTTCAGCAAAAAATTTTGTTATCAAGGCTTTATACTGAAAACAAGATTGAAAATTATATTCATTGGTATTATACTCCAATGGCGTTAACGATCAGTAATCATCTGCAACCTGAGCTTATTGTGTACGATTGCATGGACGAACTTTCTAATTTTAAATTTGCTCCGGCAGATTTAAAGCAAAAAGAAAAAGATTTATTCAGAGCTGCGGATCTTGTACTTACAGGCGGTCTTAATCTTTACCAGGCAAAAAAGAATTCGCATAATAACATTTTTCCATTTCCCAGCAGTATAGATAAAGATCATTTTATGCAGGCAAGAGGTCGCATAAATGTTCCGCCAGACCAAAAAAATATCAAGCAACCTATTTTCGGTTTTTACGGTGTAATTGATGAAAGATTTGACATAGAATTACTGAAGGAAGTCGCCATAAGAAAGCCTGAATGGAGTTTTGTAATTATTGGTCCTGTTATAAAAATTGATCCTGCCACCCTTCCAGTATCAAAAAATATTCATTACCTGGGTGCAAAAACCTATGAAGAATTGCCTGCGTACCTCGCAGGGTGGGATGTCGCGTTGATTCCATTTTTACTGAATGACTCTACGAAATATATTAGCCCAACTAAAACACCGGAGTACTTAGCTGCAGGTGTCCCTGTGCTGTCTTCAGCAATTGTAGATGTAGTGAATCCTTATGGATTAAATAGTCTCGTACATATATTTGATGATGCAAATTCCTTTATCCTCGCAGGTGAAAAAGAGTTGGCGAAAAAAAGTACAGAAAGAAGAAAGTGGCTCAGAAACGTTGACCTTTTCCTGAAAGAAAATTCCTGGGATGGAACGTGGCGCCAGATCAAACAACATATAACTATAACTTTGAAAAACAAGAAGAACTCAACTGTTACTATTAAAAAAGAAGGCGCTTATGTTTGATTTTATGATCGTAGGGGCGGGCTTTGCGGGCAGTGTTCTTGCAGAAAGGCTGTCTAAGCTCGGGAAAAAAATTTTATTGATTGATAAAAGAAATCACATTGGTGGAAATGCCTTTGATTATTATAACGAGGATGGAATCCTGATACATAAGTACGGGCCACACATTTTTCATACTAATTCAAAAGAGGTTTTTGATTATTTAAGTATGTTCACTGCCTGGAGGCCTTATGAACACAGGGTTTTGGCAAGTGTAGATGGGCAATTACTCCCCATTCCCATTAACCTGACGACCATTAATAAAATGTATAATCTAAACCTTACCCCGGATGAGCTTGAGGATTTTTATGCTTCAAAGGCTGAAGCAGTAAATCCAGTGCGGACTTCTGAAGATGTAGTAGTAAGCAAAGTAGGGCGAGAGCTTTATGAAAAGTTTTTTCGGGGCTATACACGGAAGCAGTGGGACCTTGATCCTTCTCAGCTTGATGCATCAGTAACTTCGAGAGTGCCGGTGAGAACTAATAAAGATGATCGCTACTTTTCAGATGCATACCAGGCTATGCCTCTGCATGGCTATACTAAAATGTTTGAGAAGATGTTGGACAACCCCAATATAAAAGTGATGCTCAACACAGATTATAAAGAAATTAAAAATGATATTCCCTACAAAAAAATGATTTACACAGGGCCTGTTGATTATTATTTTGATTATTGTTACGGGAAACTTCCTTACCGTTCCCTGGAGTTTAAATTTCAAACGATAAATGCTGAAAAATTCCAGGAGACCGGTACAATTAATTATCCTAACGAGCAGGCTTACACGCGAATAACAGATTTCAAATACCTGACAGGGCAAGTACATCCGAAAACAAGTATTGTTTACGAATACCCGCGTGCAGAGGGTGATCCTTATTATCCTGTACCACGCCCTGAAAACGCTGTACTTTATAAAAAATATCAACAGCTTGCTTTGTCTTCTCCGGAAACTTTTTTTGTAGGAAGGTTGGCTACTTATAAATATTATAATATGGACCAGGTGGTAGCACAGTCATTAACTACATTCAAAAAATTAATGCAAACTGAACCTCACGATTATGCCGACGGTGAAAAAATACAAGAACTACAAACTTGAGTATTGGGGAGGAATAGAATGCACCATTAACCGTGTAGAAGATTCATACTTTGACCAATGCAAATTGTCAGGTCATTATGATCGCGAAAATGATATAGAATTAATTTCAGCACTCGGCATAAAAGTTCTGCGCTATCCCATTTTATGGGAAAAACATCAACCTCTCCCTGGCCAACCGATTGATTGGACTTTTACCAATAAGCAATTAAATGAACTAAATGCAAAAGGAATTACGCCTATCGTAGGATTGCTGCATCATGGAAGTGGCCCATCATTTACAAGTCTTTTGGATGAAAATTTTCCAGAGCTATTTGCCGGGTATGCCAGGCAGGTCGCCGAAAAATTTCCATGGGTTCAATATTATACGCCTGTCAATGAACCGCTTACTACCGCCCGTTTTAGCGGCCTATACGGAATATGGTATCCGCATAAAAAAAATGATGTTTCTTTTGTAAAAATGTTGCTTAACCAGGTGAGGGCGATCATCCTTGCGATGGAAGAAGTACGCAAAATAAATCCCAATGCTAAGCTTTTGCAAACGGAAGATCTTTCCAAAACTTATAGTACTGCATCCCTAAAATACCAGGCAATATTTGAGAATGAAAGACGATGGTGCACCTACGACTTGCTTTGTGGCAAAATAAAAAAGGGCCACGTAATGTGGAATTATTTTACAAGGCTCGGCATCACCGAAAAGACGCTGAATTTTTTTATAGAACATGCCATGCCGCCAGATATAATGGGGTTCAACTACTATGTAACGTCGGAAAGATTTTTAGACGATGACCTGGTCAAATATCCGCCACACACACATGGAGGCAACGAGCTGCAGGAATACGCCGATGTAGAGGCGATCAGGGTTAACCACGGAAATCCATTTGGATTATCGCTGTTGCTTAAAGAAGCCTGGGAGAGATATCATTTACCAATTGCTATTACTGAAGCACATTTGAATGCGGGACGTGAAGACCAGTTAAGGTGGCTTAATGAAATAATAATCGCCTGCCATGAAGCTTTGGAAAATGGGATAGATGTAAAAGCTGTTACTTTTTGGTCGCTATTCGGGGCTTACGGTTGGAACAAATTACTTACGAGTGCAAATATGGATTACGAACCCGGCGCTTTTGATCTGCGTTCTTTATTACCAAGGCCTACAGCCATTGCCCGGATGATAATGAATGTTATTCATGAAAAAGAATTTCCTCATTCCTTGTTAGCGCAACAGGGCTGGTGGCATCATCCGGCCCGTTTTTATAATAACGGAAAGTATCAGGGAAAACCTACTAAAGATCACCTTTGCAGAAGACCTATAGTAATAACAGGCAAAACCGGCACACTTGGACAAGCAATCGGAAAAGTTTGCCGTTCCCGGAATATTCCCTACATACTTACAGGCCGGAACGAACTGGATATATCAAACAAACAAAATATGCAGACATTTCTTGATGAATGCAAACCGTGGGCTGTTATCAATACTGCAGGATATGTAAGAGTGGAAGATGCTGAGCTGGAACAGGACAAATGTTTTGAAATAAATACTGCAGGCGCTATCTTATTGTCCCGGGAATGTAAAAAGAGAAATATCTCATTTGTTACCATCTCATCAGACCTTGTTTTTAATGGCAAAAAAAATACGCCTCATCTTGAGGATGATGCAGTAGATCCTTTAAGTGTTTATGGAGCATCGAAAGCAAAAGCGGAAGAGACTATTTCACAAGAAAATTCAGATGCGCTGATAGTAAGGACCAGCGCCTTTTTTGGACCATGGGATACGTACAACTTTGCCTTTAATGTTTTAAACTCTCTATCAAAAAATAATATTTTTATCGCTGCTGATGATGTAATTATATCTCCAACTTATGTTCCTCATTTAGCTGAAGCATTACTTACATTACTAATTGATAATGAAAAAGGAATTTGGCACCTGGCAAATGACGGAGCGATAACCTGGAAAGATTTTGCAATAAAAATTGCGGAACATGTAGGTTATAATTCCGATTTGATTATTGGCAACCCTATTTGTCAGATAGGCATAAAGGCCAACATTCCTTTGTACTCAGTATTAGCTTCCAAAAGAGGTTCGTTAATGCCTTCGCTTGACCAGGCAATAAAAAGTTTTTTCAAAGAGTGTAATACTTTACCCACATCCCTTTTAACACCCCAACATAGCCAAGGCATAGTTGACTAAATGAAGTCTTGATTAAAGGCTTTTAAAAATTTAACGCATTATGAATCCTGCGGATCATGGGTTTTATTGACACGATTTATCGATTATAATTGGACAGCCGCTTTAATTCAAGTAACTATTATTCCTCCTATACGCCGAAAGCGGGGACGAAATCTTGTTACTAAAATTTACTATATAACTGGCATGATATTTATTTGCATATATAGTATCATTAACCAAATAAAAACATTATAGACATGAACACATCAACTAAATCAAAATCAGGAAAGGCTTCCACAGCCCAATCTTCTTCTGCCGGCAAAGGTGCCGCAGACGGAATGTTAAAAGATTTCTTTATAGACGAATTAAAAGACATTTATTGGGCTGAAAAGCACTTAGTGAAAACACTTCCAAAAATGAAAAAGGCAGCTACCTCTACAGAGTTACAGGATGCTTTTGCGGATCACCTTGAAACAACTAAAACACATGTAACGCGGCTAGAGCAAGCGTTTGAGGCACTTGGCAAAAAAGCCCAGGCCAAAAAATGCGAAGCGATGGAAGGCATTACCAAGGAAGGGGAAAGCATTATTGAAGAGACAGAAGAAGGTACAAGCACAAGAGACGTGGGCTTAATATTGGCAGGACAAAAAGTAGAGCATTATGAAATTTCTACCTATGGCGGCCTTGCTCAATTAGCAACAACACTTGGCTTGACAGAAGTTGCCGATTTGCTTTCTCAAACACTTGCAGAAGAAAAAGAAGCAGATTCGTTACTGACTGATATTGCGGAAAACAATATCAATTATGAAGCTGCAGAGGAAGTGGAAGAGAAGTAAAATAGAGTTATAGACCTCGTACCTTATTATAATTATTTAGCCGGATATTTCCGGCTTTTTTATTTTAAAAGAGTTTATTAAATTTTTAGCTAAAGAATAAGGTGTAAGATATTTTTTGCAATCAATGTAACTTAATGCTGATTGGTTCGTTAAACAAAATCTTACATAAAAAACTAAAAATTTTACAATGAAAAAGTTACTCCTTGTCTTACTAGCATTTACAACTTTACACACCTTCGCACAGCGCTGGGAGACCATAAAAGGAAATGGCCAGGTAAAAAAAGAAAACCGTTCAGTCAGCGCTTTTACTTCTCTTGCCAGTGAAGGTTCTATAAATGTGCAAATCAGTTATGGATCATCTGAAAACATTACAATTGAAGCAGACGAAAACCTTCTTCCATATATCGAAACTTCGGTGGCCGGAAATAAACTTATCATTAAGACAAAGAAAAATGTGAACATAAAGCCCGCAAAGACAATGATCGTCTATGTATCCATGAAGGAGATAAATTCATTGCAACTTAGCGGCAGTGGAGACATAAAGGGTTCAGGGGCATTTACTGGCGATGGCAGAACAGATATCAGCCTTTCTGGTTCAGGAAATCTGACTTTAGCTTTTGGCAATTTTAAAGACCTTGGATTGTCAGTTTCAGGCAGCGGCAATATGACATTGAAAGGCGATGCGGCGAATAGTATAGATGCAAAAGTAAGCGGCAGCGGAAACATCGATTGCGCAAGTGTTTCCAGCAAAGATGTGGATGCAAAATTAAGCGGTAGCGGAAATATAAAAGTGTATGCCGATAATAGCATTGATGCCAAAATCAGTGGCAGCGGAAACGTATATTACAAAGGCGATGCGCAGAATATAAACAGCAAAGTGATTGGCAGTGGAAAAGTTTTAAAAATGTAAATCAGCGCAGCTTCTATCTCAACATTTTCTTCAAAATATCCTTTTGAGACCTTTTTCGAAAAAACCCCTGAAAGGCTTGCGCGGTTCCATGTATTTTAGCCCAAATGCCCGGATGCTTCTTTCCTTGATGTAAGCAACTGTCTGTTCTATTGAATCAGACACGAGGTAGAGATTTTCATCATTGATAGAAATTGTTCCATCTTTAGCCATTAGCTGATTATGAAGCAGAATGTTTTTATAAAATTCTTTATCCCAAATAATAATGGGAAACATATCAATCTTTTTTGTTTGAACTAAGGTAAGCGCTTCATAGAATTCATCAAGCGTGCCAAAGCCACCGGGCATTACTACGAAGGCATAAGAGTATTTTATCAATAACATTTTCCGCAGGAAAAAATATTTTATATCAACCCATTTATCAAGATAAGGATTGTGATGTTGCTCATGCGGAAGAATTATGTTACACCCCACGCTTTTTCCGCCAACATCCTTTGCCCCGCGGTTTGCAGCTTCCATTATACCGGGGCCCCCACCGGTCATTATGGTAAAGCCGAGCTTTGCAATTTCGCCGGAAAGTTTCCTTGCATCTTTATAAAATGGATGATCTTCCTTAAACCGCGCCGAGCCAAATATGGTAACACAAGGCCCTACAAAATGCAACGCCCTGAAACCTTTTATGAATTCAAAAAATACACTTACGATATATTTAAAATCTTTCCAGCGGCTCTGTGGCCCTTCAAGAAACTGAATTTCCGTTTTTAATTTTTTCTTTTCCAAAAGATGTTTTTAAAATGTAAATAAGACAGCTAATCATATTTGGTTGTTTTTGCCACAACCATCTCATTCATTTCCTTTGCATTGCTTATTGCTGAGCCGCCAATATCATTATTGAAATAAATGAATGCCTTTTTAAGTCCCTTTGCTGTTTCAACTTCTCCTACTATCTTTCTAAGATCGCGAGTGCTATAAGGTGACTTATATAGCTCCGGAATTCCATGCATTCTATAATAAAGCAGGGAAGTATTTGCCACTATTTTATCCGGTAAAAGAGGATGACTCATTCCAGAAAAGCTAATCTTATTTTTTTTAAATAATTTATATACCGCATCATTCCACCAACTGCTATGTCGAAACTCTACAACATTCGGGTATGAATGATCAAGGCTCTTGATAATCTTATCCAGTCTTTCTGGTGTATAGTGAAAACGGGGTGGAAACTGAAATAAAAAGCAACCTGTTTTCTCTTTAGGACCATCATTCACCAGGTGATAAAAATCATTAATGAGGTTTTCACAATCGTTCATTTTTTTGAAATGAGTTATCAGCCGCGGAGCCTTTACTGAAAAAGAAAAGCCAGGTGAAGATTTTTCATACCACTGCTTTAACATCGCTGCCCGGGGGAACCTGTAAAAAGTAACATTTAATTCAAGGGTATTAAAATGCTGGCAATAAAATTCGAACCACAACCTTTGAGGTACATTTTTAGGATAAAACATTTCTTTCCAATGCTTATAATAAAATCCTAAACATCCAACATGCCATCGTATCATAATGTACTATTCAATGTTAGTAATAGAAAAATAATATTTCGATATGTAACATCAACAAGTAATCCAATTAATAATTCAATAGATTTTTTAGCACTGTTAACACTTTTTCCGCATTGGGCAACATGACTTGTTCAAGATTAATATTCATAGGAACTGCTGGTAAGTTGAGGGCTCCCAACACTTCTATAGGCGCATCAAGAAAACGAAAACATTCATTTGAAATCCGCCCTGCAAGCGCTTCTGCAAATGAATTATTTTGCTGCTCCTCTGTAATCACCAGGCACCTTCCATGTTTTTTTACCGTGGAGAAAACAAGCGCTTCATCTAAGGGGGAAAGCGTTCGCAGATCAACGATCTCTACCTGGCCATCGAGTTTTTTTGCAGTCGCCTTTGCCCAATAAACTCCCATGCCATAAGTAATCACGCAACAGCTTTCGCCCTTATTTATTTTTTCTTTTGATGCATTTAATACAATATTGCCTTTACCTAATGGTAACACATAGTCGCTTCCCGGCTCAATACTTTTAGCATCCTCCGTGCCCGGAACTTTACACCAGTAAAGGCCTTTATGCTCAAGCATTACCACCGGGTTGGGGTCAAGGAATGCAGCCTTCATCAGGCCTTTCATATCTGCAGCATTAGATGGATAAGCAATTTTTATCCCTTTGATAGAAAGCAATAAAGTTTCTATGCAAGCGCTATGATAAGGGCCGCCGCCGCCATAAGCGCCTACCGGCACGCGGATGACTGTTTGCACCGGAAATTTGCCTGCGCTGAGGTAACAACTTTTTGCAACCTCAGTTGCCAGTTGGTTTAAACCCGGAAAAATATAATCTCCAAATTGTATCTCTACAATAGGCTTCACGCCCGTAGCACAAAGGCCAACTGTAGAACCGATAATGTATGCTTCCTGTATGGCGGTATTAAAAACCCTGTGGTCGCCAAATTGTTCAGCTAAAGTAGCCGCCTCCCTGAAAACTCCACCCAGCCTACGTCCCACATCCTGCCCATAAAGAATTGCCTCAGGATATTCCTCCATTATTTCGCGTATGGCAAACAAGGCCGCATCCACCATCATTACTTTGTCTTTACCCACCGGCGCACGTTCACCCTTTTCTTCTTTTACAGGTGTTGGGGTAAAAATATATTCTTCAATAGACGAGGCCCCTGGCTCAGGTGCAGTGCAGGCTTCAGCAAATTGCTGTGCTACTTCTTCTGCTGCAGACGCTGCTATTTCATCCAACTCGCTTTCTTCTACACCGGACTGAAGCAGCCGCTTTTTTAACCGAGGCAATGGGTCATCTTCCGCATGTTTGGCAAGGTTTTCTTCCGTGCGGTAAAACTCCTTGCGTACGCCGCTTGTGTGATGGCCCAGCAAAGGAACTTTAGCATGTACCAAAAAAGGCCGTCGATTTTGGCGGACCTCTTCCACTACTTTTTTCATAGTCCTATAGCTCTCAACGAAGTCACTACCGTCAATGCTTACACGCCGTAATCCTTTAAAGCCTCTTGCAAACCTGTAGGCATCCATAGTGCGGGCTTCAGCCGAGGAAACACTAATGCCCCAGCCATTATCCTGTACGAGATAAATAATGGGCAACTTTTTTAGCACGGCGAATTGCAGCGCTTCACTTACCTCACCTTCTGTCAGGCTTGCATCGCCTAAGGAACAAACTACAACAGGCGACTCTCCATCATCTCCATTTCTATAAAATGAAGAACCAATACTTTCAAGATATTTTAATCCTTGTGCGATGCCCGTCGCAGGAATCGCCTGCATGCCTGTAGCACTACTCTGGTGAATAATAGTTGGCTTATCATCACCGCGATAATTTGGATGCGCATAATATTCTCTGCCGGCACTAAAAATATCATCGCGCTTTGCGAGCAACTGCAGCATTAATGTGTAAGGTGAAAAGCCGAGGCCTAACAATAAGCTTTCATCACGATAATAAGGGCTTATGTAATCGCATGGTAATAACTGGAAGGCAGTAGCGAGTTGTATAGCCTCGTGGCCGCGGGAAGTTGAATGTACGTATTTACAACGCTGGCGATTCGCTTCGTATTTTTCAGCCATGGCAGATGCAGTGCACATCAGCCTGAAGGCTTGTAAAAGAATCTCTTTATCTATCATCGTAATTAGTTAGCCAGCCAATTAGTTAGTGGGCTAATTGAAAAACCTTTTCATCTTTAAAGGCTTCGCGTGGTTTTAATCCTAAAAGTTGAAACATCGCATGATCTTCATCAAATGCAGGATTAGGTGTGGTAAGTAATTTATCTCCTGAGAATATTGAATTGGCGCCCGCCATAAAACAAAGCGCCTGCTCTGCCACCGACATTTCTGAGCGGCCTGCGCTGAGCCTTACCATAGCCTGCGGCATGATGATTCTTGTAGTGGCTATCATGCGTATCATATCCCAAATATCAACTTTTTCATTGCCAGCCAAAGGTGTACCCTTTACACGCACCAACGCATTAATCGGAACGCTTCCCGGATGCACGGGCAAGGTCGCTAATGTGTGCAGCATACCGATGCGGTCTTCATGCGTTTCACCCAGGCCAATGATGCCGCCACTGCAAACGCTGATACCGGCTTTCCGCACATTCCCTAATGTTTTTAAACGATCATCATAAGTACGCGTGGTAATTATATCAGCATAGTGATCTTCTGAGGTATCCACGTTATGGTTATAGGCGTAAAGGCCTGCATCATATAGTTTCTTTGCTTGTTCTTCAGTAAGCATTCCCATGGTACAACAAACTTCCATGCCTAATTCGTTTACGCCCTGCACCATTTCAAGCACCCGGTCAAAATCACGATTGTCCCTTACTTCCCGCCATGCGGCACCCATGCAAAATCTTGTTGAACCTGCTTTCTTTGCTTTTTCCGCATAAGCCAACACTTCGTCTTTCTTCATCAGCGCCTGCACATCTACACCTGTATTATATCGTGCTGCCTGTGGGCAATAAGCACAATCTTCCGGGCAGCCACCTGTCTTTATGGAGAGTAAAGTACATACCTGCACTTCGCCTGTTGCGTGGTACTCACGGTGAAGCGTAGCCGCTTTATAAATAAGCTCAAGCAAAGGGGAATTATAAATTTCTGATATCTCGTCTTTTGTCCAGTTATTTCTTACCATAGTCACCTTTTATGTAATGGCACAAATTTATTTCTTATCTGTTAGAAAAGGCGAATCTTTTAATAGGAAGCTAATTATTTTGTGCAACTACCGAACCTCAAAACATTTTTAGCAGCATTTTAATTATGTATTTTTAAAGTATGAAGACGCCGGTAAATGAATACGATCAATTACTCAATAGCATTGGCCTAACAATTGAACAAGCCAGGCAAGATGCTGTTAAAGTAATTAATATAGAACTGGTAAAAGCTAATTGGGAAATCGGCAGGCACATAA
>JBBPZF010000608.1:0-6593 GCA_038199105.1 Chitinophagales bacterium
CCATAACCTTCAGGAAGCACAAGGGTGTTAATGTCATATTTTTCTTCTATCTCAGCAAGCTTTTCATTGATAAGGCCTTTAGTACCGTACTGGCTGGGGCCGATACCTTCATTACGTATGCAGGCTGGAAAAGACTGCTTACTATCTTCCTCTTTATTCACATTAATAAGTTCAACCCTGAATGTCCAGGTTTTGTGAAAGTCGTATACATAAATAAATTTCTGATTGGGATCATGAATTTGTATACCTACCGGCGCCTCTTTCATCAGCAAAGGTTCCACCTGGTATTGCTTATTATATTTTTCCAGGGAGATTTCTTTACCGCGCTGCCAGCTATCATTACTGCGATAGAATGTAGCGCTATGTTTGGAATCAAAGTCAAAACATTTCAGAATAGCATTATGTAAATCAAAAAATGTTTGAGTATGTTTTATAACAATATCCCTGTAAACGCTGTCATCATCTTCCCAATAAACCCTGAATTTTAATATAGCCATAACACGAAATTAATGTTTAGTCATGAAAATTTACCTTTCAAAAGCACATCATATACGATTGCAATTTAATTTTTTTGCCTAATGCCCAATTCCCGCGCTTTATGCAGCATAAAGTTGAAGGCAGCTTCATATTCATTAGGTATAATTCCATCTAACATTGCCTCCCTGACGGCGTTCTTGATATCCCCAACCATACGGGAAGGCGGCAGGTTAAATTCTTTCATTATTACCTCGCCGGTTATCGGCGGCTGCCAATTCCTTATGCGGTCTGTTTCTTCTACTTCCCTTAAACGCTGTGTTACCAGTTCGAAATTGGATAGATATTTTCTCACCTTTACTTTATTTTTTGAGGTGATGTCAGCCCTGCAAAGTGTCATCAGGTCGTCAATATCATCGCCGGCATCAAAGAGCAAACGGCGGATAGCCGAGTCTGTTATGTTTTCTTTTGTAAGACTTATCGGCCGTAGATGCAGTTCAACTATCTTCTTTACATATTTCATTTTATCATTCAATGGTAATTTTAATTGGGCAAATATTTTTGGCACCATTCTTCCTCCTACAACTTCGTGGCCGTGAAATGTCCAGCCGTGACCTTCCTCAAATCTTTTCGTAGGAGGTTTTGCAATGTCATGTAAAATAGCAGCCCATCTCAGCCACAGGTCGTTGGTATTTTCTGAAATATTATCCAATACTTGCAACGTATGGTAGAAATTATCCTTATGCCCTTTGCCATCAATATATTCCGCGCCTGCAAGGGCAACCATTTGAGGAAATATAATTTTTAGTAAGCCACTTTTATATAAAAGATCAAAGCCTATGGAAGGCTTTTCAGCCAGTATAATTTTATTAAGTTCATCAGTAATTCTTTCACCGCTTACTATTTTTATTCTGTGTGCATTACGGATTATCGCATCAAATGTTTCGGGTAAGATGGAGAAGCCTAATTGAGTTGAAAACCTTATTGCCCGCATCATTCGCAGAGGATCGTCAGAAAAAGTTGTGTCAGGAGCCAATGGTGTTTTCAGGATTTTTTTTTCGATATCCTCCAAACCATTTAAAGGATCAATAAGCTTTCCAAAATCGTCTTTATTAAGGCTTATTGCTAATGTATTGATTGTAAAATCTCTTCGTAACCTGTCATCATCAAGCGTTCCTGCCGTTACTTCAGGCTTGCGACTTTTTTGATTGTAACTTTCGGTACGGGCACCCACGAATTCAATCTCGAAAGTGGCCTCATCCGAACCCTTCTCCGAAGGAGAAGGAAATAATCTATTAAAAGTTTTGTTCTCATTTAATGATAATTTTATTTGGGCCGTTCCAAAGGATTTAAAGACGCTTACCTGAGGATGCGAGGTAAACTTTTGCGCAGTTTTTTTTGCCAGGGCAATGCCATCTCCTGCACAAACAATATCGGCGTCTTTAGTTGAGCGTTGCATTATTTTATCTCTTACAAACCCTCCAATTATGTACACCGGCATTGCAAGTTCAGCGCCTGCTTCTGCAATCTTATTAAAAATAAAAAGCTCTTCGTTTGTGCAGTCAATATCCATTTTGCAAAAGTAAATTATATAAAGGCCCTTCCCAAGGCATATACCTAAAAAGTGGTACATATTACACGGCTCGTAGGCCTCCCGAAAAACTTTTATGCAGCCTTAATTTAATACTTTTAGCATCGTATTCCCTAACGCTGGATTTTACACTCAATTGATCATGGCATTAATGTTGACCTATATACTTATTCATTGAAAACTGCGTTTCTTTAAGAAAAGTATTGACAGATTGACAAGAGAAAAAAATATATGAACAGAGATTATTTTGGAACACCCGAAGATGAAATGGAGTTTATGCCCATGATTTCATTAAACGATGATGGAAGTGAAATCAATGATGATCAGCCTATTCCTGCTGAAATTCCTTTATTGCCGCTTAGAAATACCGTTCTTTTTCCAGGCGTAGTAATACCAATAACTGTAGGGCGGGATAAAAGTATTAAGGCAGTTACAGATGCTTATAAGACTGACAAATTGATAGGTGTCGTATCGCAAAAAGATAGTTTAGTGGAAGAGCCTGTAGTGAGCGATCTTGTTGACATAGGCACTGTTGCTAAAATTATAAAGCTTATTAAAATGCCGGATGGCGGCACAACTGTTATTATCCAGGGCAGAAAGCGTTTTAAAATTGATGAGATCACCGCCGATGAACCTTACTTTAAGGCTAAGATCACTGTACTGCTTGACGAGGAACTGAAAGACGATAAAGATTTTGATGCGATGGTCTCATCTATCAAAGAACTGGCCGCGCAAATAATTCATCTTTCTCCCAACCTTCCATCTGAGGCTGCTATTATTTTAAAAAATATTGAAAACCCTGCTTTCCTTATTCATTTTGTGAGCAGTAACCTGAATAGCACGCTTCTCGAAAAACAAAAACTTCTCGAAATACATAATATAAAAGCAAGAGCCGAGATACTTTTGAATCTGTTACAAACAGAGCTGCAATATGCTGAGTTGAAAAATAAAGTAACCAATAAAACCCGTGCTGAGCTTGACAAACAGCAGAAAGATTATTTTCTGCAACAGCAATTAAAAGCAATTAAGGAAGAGCTTGGTGGCGATAATGTAGCAGAGGTAAAGGAAATGCAGAAAAAAGCGGAAGGAAAAAAATGGCCCGAAGCTGCAAAAGACATGTTCAATAAAGGGGTAGAGAAGTTAGAGAGAATGCACCCTTCCACACCCGATTATTCTGTAGTATATAATCATCTTGACCTGATGCTTGACCTTCCGTGGGAAGATTATACAAAGGACCAATATGATTTTAAGAAGGCGAAAAAGATATTGGATCATGACCATTATGGGATGGAAAAAATCAAGCAAAGGATACTGGAATATTTGGCGGTATTGAAACTGAAGGGCGATATGAAAAGCCCTATCTTATGTTTCGTTGGCCCTCCCGGTATAGGTAAAACTTCTTTGGGTAAAAGTATTGCCAATGCCATTAACCGCAAATATGTGCGGGTAAGCCTTGGCGGCCTTCATGATGAAAGCGAAATACGCGGACATCGCAAAACCTATATAGGAGCAATGCCGGGTCGTATTCTTCAATCAATACGGAAAATAAAATCATCAAACCCGGTGATGATACTCGACGAGATAGATAAAGTAGGAAGCGATTTTCGCGGTGACCCATCATCTGCATTATTAGAAGTGCTTGATCCCGAGCAGAATAATAATTTTTATGACAATTACCTGGAGATGGAGTATGACCTGAGCAAAGTATTGTTTATTGCAACTGCAAACAATTTACAAAACATTCAGCCCGCACTGCGCGACAGGCTGGAGATCATTGACCTGAGCGGATATGCGATTGAAGAAAAAATAGAAATTGCAAAACGCCATCTTTTGCCCAAGCAGAAAGAAGCACATGGCTTAAAGAACGTATCATTTAAAGTAAGTGATGCTGTGCTGGAAAAAATAATAACGGACTTTACCAGGGAAAGTGGTGTGCGTGAACTTGATCGACAGCTGGCAAACGTAATGCGAAATCTTGCCAGGACTTATGCGGAGAAAGGACAACTAAAACCAACCGTGAGCCTGAAAGATGTGGAAAGAATTCTAGGAAGATCCAGGTACAATAATGAAATGTATAAAACAGCTAACATGGCGGGAGTCGCCGTTGGCCTTGCATGGACTTATGTTGGTGGAGATATATTGTTTATAGAAACTACTACAAGTGATAACGGGAAAGGCGAGCTGAAGCTGACCGGCAACCTCGGTCCGGTGATGAAAGAAAGTGCAACTACTGCAATGACTTACCTGCAGGCCAATGCAAAAAAATATGGAATCGACCCTGAGCTTTTCACCAAGAAAAATGTACACATACATATACCTGAAGGTGCGGTGCCTAAAGATGGCCCAAGCGCCGGGATTACTTTAATGACTGCCTTAGCATCGTCATTCACTGGTAGAAAAGTAAGGCCCTACCTGGCTATGACCGGTGAAATTACTTTGAGAGGACAGGTATTACCTGTGGGAGGTATTAAAGAAAAAGTACTGGCGGCTAAGCGCTCAGGGCTAAAGGAACTTATTATGTGTGTTCAAAATGAAAAAGATGTAGACGAAATAAATCCCAATTTCATTAAAGGGCTCAAGGTAAATTATGTAAAGACCATGCAACAGGTTCTTGACCTTGCTTTGGCATAAATTTCAAAAGATTTAAAACCATTAAAACCATTCACACGTAAGTGTTATTGTAAACAAAATCAACACGAGTTTTTCATGTTGGTTGTTTTAAGGGTTAAAGAGAATCCCTCCCGATTCCTCGGGAGGGAGTTTTTTTGTTGAATTTAAAAAATTTATATTCATTATAAATGTCTCTTCCACTATTTATTTTAGACTTTGAAAAGCCTTCATTAATGGAAAATTCTTTTTTCAATTTCCCAATAAATGAAATAGAACTTTTATATTTATACGCTAAATAAATTAGCGTTTGTTGATGCCGTTAGCTCAATGCAAAATCTTTGTGGTAAAGATTTGATGTTACTCAAAGGCCGAAATTCAATAAACATTTGCGAAGAAAAAATTAGCGATCGTAGAATAATACAGAAGAAATTAATAGGAAAAAATCATGGGAACTTAGCCATAAGTTTTAATTGATGAGAGAGAAGTTAATTGCTTATTTAATCTCCATAGAAAGCAGGCAATCATTTTCAAGGTATGCTTCCAGCACGTCGCCAACCATGCACTCTCCGACTCCCGCGGGTGTGCCTGTAAAAATCAAGTCTCCAATATTAAGAGAAAAGTAATTTGAAATGTTTGCGATAATTTTGTCAATGGAGAAAATCATGGAATCAGAATTTCCCTTTTGTACGATTTCTTTATTTTTTGCAAAAGAGAAATTGATGTTTTTCTTGCTCTGCCCTGCAATAAGATCAATAAATTTACCCACCGCCGCGGAGTTATCAAAAGATTTTGCCTTTTCCCATGGCAGGCCTTTTTCTTTCAATGTATTCTGAATGTCACGGGCTGTGAAGTCAATGCCAACGGTTAACCCATTATAATAATTTGGCGCATGCTTCTCCTGTATGTATTTTCCATTTTTGCTTATGCGCACTACCAACTCACATTCGTAGTTAAGTTCGTTAGTAAATTCCGGATAATAAAATGGGGTATGATTCTGCACAAGAGCACTCTTGGGCTTCATAAAAATTACAGGCTCGTCAGGCACTTCATTACCCAATTCCTTTGCATGATCAGCATAGTTCCTTCCGATACAAAATATTTTCATATTTAAGCAGCTTTTTATTAGAGTGTCCGGAGGTTATAAGCGAAAATATATAAAAGAAATTAACTGACCTATTGATTAAGCAATAAAAATGAGATTGTTTACGCTACTCATGGTTCTGTCAATTCCCGCAAATGCGAAATTTTCAATTACCTCAACACTCTTTTCAATTTTTAATTTTACTAATGGTATTTCTTCTGTTGTCCAACGATTTAAAACAAATTCGACCTGGTGTCCTTTTGGGAAATTATTTCCAATGCCAAACCTAAGCTTTGGATATGCATCAGTGCCAAGCACATTTTGAATATCTTTTAATCCATTATGCCCCGCATCGCTCCCACTCTTTCGAAGCCGCAATTTATTAAGCGGCAACGCAAGGTCATCCACAATGGTAAGGGTATTTTCCAACGAAACTTTTTCCTTATCCATCCAGTATTTAAAAGCCCGACCACTAAGGTTCATAAAAGTTGAAGGTTTAATACATACGAATATTTTGCCTTTCTGTTTTACTTCCGCTACTTCTGCCAATCTCCCGGAACTAAATACGCCACGATGCTTTGAAACAAAGGTGTTGAGAATATCAAATCCGATGTTGTGTCTTGTGTGTGCATATTCATCTCCCGGATTACCAAGGCCAACTATTAAATACTTTGACATTAAACGAAGATAGATTGTAAAAATTGTTGGATACGTTTTGCTTTATTACTTCTAACAGTTTGATAGCATGTTTTAGGTAAAAAAATAAAAATTAGTAAATCAGGCGTTCATGATAATATTTTTTAAAGAAATTAAGTTCTAAACTATTCTTCTATTGAA
>JBBPZF010000609.1:0-2041 GCA_038199105.1 Chitinophagales bacterium
GATAACACCTCTCTCGTATTCGCGAAGAATGCGTATTGCACTGGCAAGAATATATAAGATAAATACAATGATAATGATAAGGGCAAATGGTAGTTGTTGCATTCCTGTATGTTTTGTTTAAATGAATTTTTTGATAAAAAAGTTTATAAAGTGCACTTATGCCTACTGCACCCGGTCAACGTATAATGTAAGATTTTTTATTCCTTTCACAATGATCTTTTCATTTTCATTTATATCACCTGATAAAGATTCTGCTTTCCATAATTCACCATTCACTTTCACTGATCCAAATGGATTGAGCAGTTGCACGGCCTGGCCAAATTTACCGATTAAACTTTCAATACCGCTTGCAGGCGCTAAACGCTGCGCTTTTAAACCCATTCCCACAACAAACAAAAAGAATAAAGTGGTGAGTGCAGTTACAGCTATGATAAGCACACGCGAAACTGAAACAAAATTTTCTGTAGAGCTGCTGCGAAATAAGATAAGTGATCCTAACAGAACAGATATAATGCCACCAATAGTCAGCATACCATGGCTAATGATTTTTATTTCAAGAAGAAATAAAATAATTCCGAAAAGGATCAACCCCACTCCTGCATAATTTACTGGCATAGAATTCATTGAATAAAATGCAAAGATGAGAAATATAACACCGGCAATGCCTGGTAATATTGCACCGGGATTAAACAGCTCAAACAAAATTCCATAAAAACCCAGCATCATCAATATGTATGCAATATTGGGATCACTTATCCTGTCAAGTATTTTTTGAAAAAAGCCCATTTCAACTGTTTCGGTTTTTGCATTTTTTGTGTGAAGTATTTTAAAACCATTATTTAATTGAACTTGTCTTCCATCAATTTGATTAAGGAGCACCTCATCATTAAAGGCAACCAGATCAATCACATTTTTTTCCAGCGCCTCATGTTCCGTTATGGAAACGCTATTGCGCACAGCATCTTCAGCCCATTCCACATTACGGCTTCTTTTCTGAGCGATAGTTTTTATAAAAGCCGCAGCGTCGTTCATTACTTTTTCATTCATGGTAGAATCCATGCCTCCTTGCATAGAAACCGGGTGAGCCGCGCCTATATTGGTTTCAGGAGCCATCGCTGCTATATTCGCAGCCATTGTAATAAAAACTCCGGCGGAACCTCCATGCGCCCCGGTGGGGGAAATATATACCACTACCGGCACCTGCGATTGCAAAATGTCTGTAACGATTCCCCTCGTGGAATTTACTAATCCGCCCGGCGTATTTAAATGTATAAGCAGGCATTCCGCGTTTTCCTTTTCTGCCTGCTTAATACTCTTATGGATGAATTCTGCTGATGATGGATTGATGCCGCCATTAATATTTATGGAAACTACTGTTTGGCAGGTAGCCGTTACCGGTAGTAGGAACAAAAGAACGGCGGTATATATTTTATAAAGCTCCATGAATTTCTTTTTAAAGAAACTTTTTTAAAAAATCTATTCTTGTAATTTACTAAAAAGAGCTGAGTAACATGGATGAAGGACTTAAAGAAAATTGTGCGCTTCATTTTTCATTTTTACTTTCTGCGGAAATTTTGTTTGGCTATTATTTGATTTATATAATAGTCGAAAAATAAATTGAGGCAAACAATCCCCATTTAAATCCGATTTTAAATCACGGGACATGATCTCTATTTATTCTTTTAAATCTTTCATCATGAAAAATATTACTTCTTTTATCTTGCTTTTTTTATTTAACTACACATGCAACTGTATGGAACGTTACTGTTCAGAATTTTCAATTTTCACCTGCTAATCTCAATGTAAAAGTCGGGGATGTAATCCACTGGATATGGGGAAGTGGTTTTCATACAACTACATCACTTTCCGTGCCTGCAGGCGCTGCTTCCTGGAATGCAGGCCTGACAAAAACAGGAGATTTTTTTGACTACACTGTAACAGCTACAGGCTCTTATTCCTATCAATGTGATATTCACCCTGCTCAAATGCAGGGAACTTTCACCGCGACATCGGTTACTCCTGTAACTCTTTCCTCTTTTAA
>JBBPZF010000610.1:0-8052 GCA_038199105.1 Chitinophagales bacterium
ATTTGGGAATCAGCGAGAGAACACTTTATAGGAAGTTAAAGGAATATAATATTAATGAGTAAGGTGGGTGGATGGTTGGTTAATTATGTTGATCGGTTAATTGGTTGATTGGTTAATTAGTTGATGGGTTAATTGGTTAAAAAAGTTAAATGGTTAATATGTGTCACTTTTAATTCGTGTAATTCGTGCAATTCGTGGCAAAAAAATTTGTGCCTAAAAATTCGTGTAATAAAATGAAACTATCTCAAATAAAATTTATTGCTTCATTAAGCTTGCTGTTTTTCACCCTAAGCTTTGCTACCTGCAAATATTCTACGAAAGACACTGCTCCTATTCCACCGGAGATAAAAACTTTCAGGGTAAATTATTTTGAAAACAAAGCACGGTATGTGAACCCGCAACTGACGCCGCAGATCACAGAAAAATTAAAGCAAAAAATAATTGGCCAAACGAGGCTGCGTCAAACAAATAATGATGATGCCCATTACGATATTAGCGGCTATCTTACTGACTACAGTGTAACGACTACAGGTATCTCCAATCAAAATGCAAGTACCAACAGGCTGAACGTAACCTTTCATTTGATCTTTAAAAATTCACTTGACGCAAAAAAAGATTTTGAAAGTGATGTGACCAGTAATTATGATTTCTCTGCGCAGCTTACCTTGCCACAGGCGGAGGCGCAGTTGGGAGATGAAATTGTGAAGAATATTACAGACGCAATTTTTAATAAAATATTTTCTAACTGGTAATTTTGTTTAAAAATAATTGATGAATGTAGCAATCAACCCGGCTGGTTCTTCTTTCAGTGACTTATCAATGGATATAGAAACACTTGAAAAAAATGCGGAAGCATTTTCCTATAGCGCTTATGTGAGATATTTATTGCTATTGAATTACAAAAAGAACGGGCATAGTGATTTTGAAAAGGAGGCGAAAAAAACAGCGTTATATTTCAATAACGCTCAATGGCTGCAGTTTCAATTGTCACAACTTGAAAACGGTGTACACGACGACGCTCACGACAGTTATTCAGATACCAATCATTTTGCTGTGTTGACTGAAGAGCAAATTGAAAGTGCAAACAACGCTGAGGAAAAAAATGATATTGGAAATGAACACTTTTTAGCAGGAACCGAAATACACCGAGACGAAATATTACCTGCTTCAGAAAATATTATAGAAAGGAAAAGTGAAAATATTTTTGAAAATGTACCGGAACATGAGGAAATAATTTCTTCCGAAGTATTTCAACCAGAAGCTGACAATGCGGATGAACAAGCTAGCGTTAACAACGCAAATTCAAGTATAAATGATGAAGAAAATCCAGTGGTTGATGCGGGAATAATCGCCGTTAATACACACAGCATCAATGAAGAGGAAGCATCTCATGAAAACATAGCTCTCAACGATGTCGAAAAGCCACGCACAGAGCTTACGGAGCAAGTCATTGATCGGCCGCAAGACGATAAAAAAGAAGATGAAATTATTGCTGATACTGAGCCTCTCCCGATTCCTCGTACAGATACTTTGCAAAGTGTAGCTACAAATGAAGATGTGATTGCATTTGAACCGCTGCATACAGTTGACTATTTTGCATCCCAAGGAATAAAAATAACAGATGAAGTTTTTACTAATGATAAACTCGGCACGCAAATGAAGAGCTTTACTGAATGGCTGAGAAGCATGAAGAAGCTTCCCAATGCGAATATCCCGCAGCAAAACTCATTGGCTGAACACATAATTCAAAGTGCCGCCGAATCATCTAACATTGATACGGAAGTGCTTACAGAAGCTATGGCGGAAGTACTTATAAAGCAGGATAAACGGGAAAAAGCGATTGAAATGTATAACAAATTAAGTTTGATTAATCCTTCCAAAAGCGCTTACTTTGCAGCCAAAATTGAAAGTATAAAATCAACCTGACATGTTAGTAGTTTTCGGAATCATTATTATTGTTGCCTCCATCATCCTGGGGCTTATCATACTTATTCAAAACCCGAAAGGTGGCGGCCTTTCTTCATCTTTTGGCGGGCTGGGAAATCAGCTCATGGGTGTAAAACAAACGACTGATGTACTTGAAAAAGGAACCTGGTTATTTGCAGCTATCATCGGTGTATTGTGTATCACGTCTGCCCTTTTCATCCCAAAAACGGGGGGAAATTCCGGCCGTGACAATTTGATAAATGAAGCTCCCGTGGGTTCACCTGTTCAGCCTCAAAATAGCACACAAATGCCGGGAACTGTACAGCCACAACCACAGACGCCTCCTTCTTCTAAATAATTATTTTTAAAAAATAAATTGCCTTTACCGGCTTATAATAATTAAAACCCTGTCTCGAAAAGCAGGGTTTTATTTTTTTTAATTGAGCTAATTTTTTGAGCCGGAAAATTGTATAAATTATTATTTTATCACAAAATAAAAGATGGCTTAGGGTGTTAAAGATGAAATATGAAAATTAGAAAAATTATCCTGCTCCTGTTTGGTATTGCGATAGTAATCGCCGGGTACTGTGCATGGGAATTGTTCGGCCCCACCGTTTCTTCTCCTGAAAATAATTTCTTTTATATACATACCGGCTCAGGCTATTTGCAGTTAAAAAATGATCTCAGGAATGAAAATATAACCGGCAATGATTTCTGGCTGGATAAAGTTGCTAAATATGCCGGTTACGACGAGAATGTAAAACCCGGAAAATACAGAATCAGTAAAGGTATGAGCATTGTTAGCCTTGTAAGAATGTTACGTGCCGGCAGGCAAGAACCGGTGAACCTGGTCATAACCAAATTAAGAACCAAAGAAGATTTGGCGAGAAAGATTGGAAACGGTTTTGAAACAGATTCTATTTCTGTAATCAAATTTTTAAATAACAATGATTCCTTGCTGCAGTTTGACGTAGATACCAATCGCATGATGACAATCGTAATTCCAAACACTTACACCTTTACCTGGAATACAAGCCTGCAAAAAATCTTAAAAAAATTATATACCGAAGAAAAAAAATTCTGGAATAATGAACGCGTGCAGGAAGCGCAAAAGATAGGGCTCTCCCCTAAAGAGGTTTATACGCTGGCATCTATTGTGGAGGAAGAAACCAACAAACAAGCTGATAAAGGAAAAATTGCCAGCGTTTACCTGAACAGAAAGCGAAAAGGTATGAGGCTTGCAGCAGACCCGACAATAAAGTTTGCAATGAAAAATTTTGAATTAAAAAGAATTTATACAAAGTACCTCAGCTACCCTTCACCTTATAATACTTATCTAAATGCCGGGCTGCCACCGGGGCCAATTAGCACGCCTTCTATCAAAACAATTGATGCCGTGCTGAATATGCCCGAAACCGACTATTTATTTTTTGTTGCACGTGCTGATTTTTCAGGCTATTCTGATTTTGCGACAACGTATGCAGAACACTTGATTTATGCAAAGGCCTACCAACAGGCGCTCGACAGTTTAATAAGAGCGAAACAGGAAAACCAATAAATTATTGATACATCTTCTATTTCTATATTAAAAAATGGATTTTTGCAAAATATGTTTTCAACCAATTGAGCTTTGATAAAACTTGCACGGATATTTTTAAACATACATCCTGTTGATTACTTAAAAAGAAAAAGTAAGCACTGGATGCCACCTGGCTTTCACGGGTTTTCAGTATATGAAGTGGTAAAAAGTTTCATGAAAGGGTTTAGCATTCCCCATCTCACGGAAAGAGCCGCCGCCATTTCGTATAACTTTATTATGTCGGTGCCGCCTACATGTCTTTTTCTTTTTACACTTATTCCCAATCTTCCTTTTATTTCCAAGCGGTCGCTTAAGATACAGCTGCACAGTTTGATTATGGATATCATCCCTGCGCACACTTACAATAAAAGTGTGATCCAGTTTGTAGATGAAATAATTAACGGGTCTAAAATCGGGCTGATCTCTTTTACATTTTTGCTTTCGCTTTTATTTGCCTCTAATGCTGTTATGGGATTAATGCGTTCTTTTAATAAAGACTACATAGGCTTTAAGAAAATAAAAGGCTTAAAGAAAAGATGGAATGCAATAAAGCTGACAATGCTATTGTTTAGCTTGCTGTTAATGTTCCTCGTGCTGCTTCTTGTTCAGAATAATATTTTAAACATGCTTGGGATAAAAAATGAAACAACTAAAGAACTTATCCTGTACGCCAAATGGATTCTTATCATTGTCCTGATATTTTATACGTATGGATTCATTTATAAATATGCTCCTTCCACATTTAAAAGATGGAAGCTTGTTTCCCCCGGCGCAGTAATTGCCACATTTCTCAGCATCATCGCTACCATTGGCTTTTCTTCATTTGTAAATAGTTTTGGCCGCTACAATATCTTGTATGGTTCTATTGGCACCATCATGGTAATTATGATCATGATATTTATAAATTCACTCGCGGTGCTTATAGGGTTTGAGTTTAATCTTAGCATTAATACATTGAAAACTATCGAAGAAAGCGGTGAGACGAGAAAAGAACTGCAGGAAAAAGCAGATAAAAAAGTTTGATCTTTCTCTGTTCAGCTAATCATAATTTTTCTATGTTGAAATAACAGCTTATTTAGAGCAACGCGGTTTTTGCGCTTTGCCCATTTCAAAGTAATTTTGCAACGCTTTTTTAATAAAAAAATTACTGAAAATATGGTGTACGATTTAATAGTATTAGGAAGTGGACCGGGTGGTTACCCGGCTGCAATAAGAGCATCTCAATTAGGGAAAAAAGTTGCAATAGTAGAGCGCGAAAGCCTGGGTGGCATTTGCCTTAACTGGGGTTGTATCCCAACAAAAGCTTTATTGAAAAGTGCACAGGTGTACGAATACGCTAAACACGCAGCAGACTATGGCATAGAGATAAACGATCCAAAGCAAAACTTTGGCAATGTGATAAAGAGAAGCCGTGGCGTAGCCGATAAAATGAATAAAGGCGTAACGTTTTTAATGAAAAAAAATAAGATAGATGTGGTGATGGGAACCGGCAAATTAATTGCGCCCGGCAAGCTTGAAGTAACGGGAGATGATGCTAAAAAACAGGTGCTCGAAGCAAAGAATATAGTGATTGCGACCGGCGCAAGAGCGAGAGAATTACCTGCATTAAAAATTGATGGAAAAAAAATAGTTGGATACAGGGATGCGATGAATTTGCCTGAACAGCCAAAATCCATGATAGTAGTGGGTTCCGGGGCTATAGGTACTGAGTTTGCTTATTTCTATAATAGCATGGGCACAAAGGTTACCATTGTTGAATTTTTGCCAAGAATCGTGCCTGTTGAAGATGAAGAAATTTCAAAGGAGCTTGAGAAGAACTTTAAGAAGCAGGGCATTGCTATAATGGTGAATAGTGAAGTAATGAGCGTAGATACAAGTGGCAACGGAGTGAAAGCAAAAATAAAAACAGCGGATGGTGAGGTAACACTTGAGGCCGATATACTGTTGAGTGCGGTTGGCATTACTGCTAACTTAGAAAATATCGGCTTGGAAGAATTGGGGATCAAAACTGATAAGGGAAAAATAGTGGTAGATGCCAATCAGCAAACAAACGTGCCGGGTATATACGCCATTGGCGATTGCACGCCAAACCAGGCATTGGCTCATAAGGCTACAAAAGAAGGAATTAATGCTGCAGAACATCTTTCCGGAGAAAAGCCTGAACCTATAGATTATTTGAATGTACCAGGTTGTACTTATTGTTCGCCTGAGATAGCTTCTGTAGGTCTTACTGAAAAAGCGGCTAAGGATGCAGGTTATGAAATAAAAGTGGGAAAATTTCCTTTCATTGCGAGCGGAAAAGCAACAGCCTCAGGAAGCACCGAAGGCTTTGTAAAAATTATTTACGATGCTAAATACGGTGAACTTTTAGGCTGCCACATGATAGGTAATAACGTAACAGAATTGATAGCGGAAATTGTTACCGCCCGTAAACTTGAAACTACAGCCCATGAAATCCTGAATGCTATTCACCCTCACCCAACCATGAGCGAAGCGGTGAAAGAGGCTACTGCAGTGGCTTACGGGGAGGCAACAGATATTTAACCCCTAACCCCTGAAGGGGAACATAGGAACATTATTATCAATTCGATTAGAAATTTCGTGCCCGTGTTTAATGTTTGTGGGCTTAATAGAACGCATCTGCGCCAAAGACTATCGTTGCAGAAATTTTTTTGCAGTTAGATGATCGGTAAACTTTTGGAAATTTAAAACTTTTCAAAAGTTTATTGCAAATTGACCACTGCTTCTTCTCCATACATCTGATCCTTGAATTTTAAAGAAGGCGATGGAATAAAATCACCAAGTCCAAGGCTATTCCATTTTTCATCAACCGAGGTTATTGTTTTATTATCTGCCACTATGATGTTTGGCCAGTCGCGATAAAAATCGTCAAACTCTTTTGTTTTATTAGTACCATCGAAGCCGATGCAGGCTGTGTATTTTGAATTGTCAGCTATGTTTTTTTTCTTGATAACAAAATGATCGCGGCGGGGATCAAGGTTATTACAAAAACGCCACAGCGATGTAGTGAGGTCCATTGCATTTACTGTATGCTCCACGTATAAGACCATTTTAACTTCTGCAATCTCATCCATTTTGCAAATAGTGCTGTGAAGTTCTTTCACATGATTTCTTCTATCTTTCTTTACTGAAATTATTATACATGGAATTTCATCCTTAAGAAGAGAAACATTCACTCCATTTACTTCAGGAAAATCTTGTTGAATTGTTTCTTTAATTAACTGCGGAATGTGCTTTGATCCCCGACCCTTGTTTATCGTCCGGTAATAATTTTCATCCACTTCTTCTTCATATTTGTAAGTACCATCTATACACATTTTTCCTCCAAAACCCATCTTGCTGCAACTATGATCCAGCACATCCATTGGCCCCTGAGAAAAATAAATGTCCGTAGCAGGATTTAAGTTTCTAAAAACATCTCTTGCTAAACTCTTATAATCTGTAAGCATAAACATTCCTGGCTCCCCTCCTCTTTCCGAATGGACTCCTTTAGAGGGGGGGTTGGGGGAGGCCGTCAATACCAATATTTTATTAAACATCATTTGCCCTGCGCCCCACATAGCATTCATTACTTTTTGTCCTTGGCCTGCATAGTCTTTTTGAATCTTTGCAATTACAAGATTATGAAACACGCCCTCCACCGGCATTTCCATATCGAGTATCTCAGGAACCATCGTCATTTTCATTGGCGCTAAAAAAATTCGTTCAGTAGCTTTTCCCAACCAGGCATCTTCCTGCGGCGGTATACCAACTATCGTTGCCGGGTACACGGCGTTTTTTTTGTGCGTGATTGCCGTAATGTGAAACCGCGGATACCAGTCTGGCAAAGAATAATAGCCGGTGTGGTCACCGAACGGCCCTTCCCAAATCAATTCATCATTAGGATCAACATAACCTTCAATTACAAAATCTGCATCCGCCGGAACTTCCACATCAGGCTGTGAAATGCATTTTACCAACTCAACCTTCTTCTTTCGCAGAAAACCGGCAAGCATGTATTCATCAACGTTTTCCGGTAGTGGCGCCGTGGCAGAGTAAGCATACACGGGATCGCCACCGAGACTAACAGCTACGGGCATGCGCTTATTTAGCTTTTTATATTCATTGAAATGTTTTGCTGAAACTTTATGTTTGTGCCAATGCATACCGGTAAGCTTTGGACCAAATACCTGCATACGATACATGCCCACATTTCGTGAATTATTGTTCGGGTCTTTTGTATGTATAACTGGGAGTGTAACAAAAGGGCCACCATCTTTTGGCCAACAGGTTATTGCAGGCAACTTTGTAATATCAGGATCAGTCATAATTACCTGTTGGCACTCTCCTCTCCTGCTCACAACTTTTGGCATCCAGCTTGCAAACTGGCCTAGCTTCGGCAACATTTTTAGTTTATCTAAAATATTTTCCTTCGGGGAAGAAAGCAACTGAAACAGGCTTTCAATATCGTGCGCTACATCATTAAGATTCTTCACGCCAAGTGCAAGGCACATTCGTTTTTCGCTTCCATAGGCATTCATCAATAC
>JBBPZF010000611.1:0-4929 GCA_038199105.1 Chitinophagales bacterium
ACAAAAATATTTAAAAGAGATGTGCTGATGTCTGATGTTTGTGCCGATGGCTTAGAATCCAATCCATTTATAAAAATTTGAACAGGCATAGCCTTCAATACTTTTTTGAACTTCTTATTTTTTGAGCCATTTTTGCGTGTATGAAAGAGAAAATCATTATCACAATTGATGGTTGGTCTTCCTGTGGTAAAAGTACATTGGCAAGGCAATTGGCAAAAAAATTGGGATATCTATACATTGACAGCGGTGCTATGTACAGGGCGATTACGCTGTACTTTTTAAGAAATAACATCAACAGGTCTGATGAGAAAGAAATAAAAAATGCTTTAAAAAATATAAAGCTGGAATTCATCTATAACGAACAGGCTGGAAAATCTGAAATTTATTTAAACGATGAGAATGTTGAATACATAATCCGTGATCTTGTGATAGCTGAAAAAGTAAGCGATGTAGCCGCCATTAAAGAGGTGCGAACGTTTGCAGTAGCCGTACAGCAAAAAATAGGAAGTGACAAAGGAATTGTTATGGATGGAAGGGATATCGGCACAACTGTTTTTCCTGGTGCAGCAATTAAGATATTTATGGTAGCTGATGAAGCGATAAGGGTGGAGCGCCGCTTTGCAGAAATGTTTGAGAAGAACCCGAACATCAGCCTGATGGAGATTAGGGCAAATATTGAAATGCGTGACTATATTGATTCTCACAGGGAAGTAAGCCCCTTACGAAAGGCCGAAGATGCTGTAGTACTTGACAACACGCATCTCAGCGAAAAGCAACAACTTGAATTCGCACTAAACCTTGTGAAAAATTATATGGCAAAGGAAGCAGACGCATAATTTTTTTCAGGAGAACATCAACTGAATTCTTTAATTATCTGCTCCTGTGTTTTTAGGACTTTGTAAAACCCGGCAATTTTATTTATCACTTCTTCCACCAGCGCATCCGGGCAACTAGCTCCGCTCGTTATCAAAATTTTCACCGGCTTTTTTTCCGGGAGAAAAGCAAGGGTCTTTACTTCTATTTTTTTATGCAGGTCAAAATGATTTATTTCTTTAGATGAAACAATGTCATCCGGTGATTGAATAAAATAGGTAGGAAGTTTCTCTTCACACAATTCCACAAGGTGTGAGGTGTTGGAACTGTTATAACCACCCACTACAATTGCAAGGTCGGCTTCCGTTTGCAGCATTCCATACACGGCGCTTTGATTGTCCATGGTTGCATAGCAAAGTGTGTCTCTTGTATCCGCAAATCTTTCTACTATATTCTCCTCCGTAAGATTATATTTTTCCATCATCACAGTTTTCAAAAAATCAGCTATGGCCTGTGTGTCGCTTGCCAGCATGGTAGTTTGATTTACTACACCAATCCTTTGTAAATCCTTTTCCACATCAAAATTTTCAGAAAACTGCCCGGCAAATTCAACGTAAAAATTTTCCGGTGATTTTTCTCCCTTGATATATTTTGAAAGTGCAATGGTTTCGTTCATATCCTTCACCACCACCGTTGGTGTGTTTACTGCGCTATGACTGAACGTTGCCCTGGTTTCTTCATGTTGTGGCTTGCCATGTACAATAATAGAATATTTATTTTTCGCGATTGCCTCGGCGCGGTTCCAAACCTTTTCCACAAAAGGACAAGTTGTATCATACTTTTCTATTTCAATACCTCTTTCTCTCAGCTGCTCCTCGATTTTTAGCGTTGTTCCAAAGGCAGGCACAATTACAATATCGCCAGCTGATAAAGTTTCAAAAGGAATAACCACATTGCCTTTCGTATCCATTAAAAAGCGGGCGCCTTTTTTTTGCAAGTCTGCATTTACCTGCGGGTTGTGAATCATTTCACTTAACAGGTAAATATTTTTACCAGCATTTTCTTCCAGGATTCTGAATGAAATTTCTATGGCATTTTCTACGCCATAGCAAAAGCCGAAATGCCGCGAAAGATAAATTTGTACTTTTCCAAAATCTAAAAAACTCGGGCTGAAATCTTTCTTTAATTTATCGTTTTCTTTGCGCTTACTTTTAATGGCACTTATTAACGGGCTGCGGTAAAATAATGGAACATTAAATTTTTTCATGAATAGTATGAGTCCAAAGTTACAAAGAGCCAATCACGCATCAAGCCAATAAAAAATTAATAATTCTTAATTTCAATTTTAATCAAAATAATTTATGTCCCATAAACGCAAAGACCTTGTTCATCCTAAATGGAGTTATTCAGCAAATATTTATGAAGTAAATCTAAGGCAATACACACAGGAAGGTACTTTCGAAGCCTTCGCTAAACATCTTCCCCGGCTAAAAGATATGGGGGTACGCATTTTATGGTTTATGCCAATTACGCCCATCAGCATTACGGACCGGCTTGGTTCGCTTGGAAGTTATTATGCCGCAAAAAATTATAAAGAAACGAACCCTGAATTCGGCACAATAAAAGATTTTAAAAAGCTTGTGGAAGAAGCGCATGAACTGGGTTTTAAAGTAATTATTGACTGGGTCGCCAACCACACAGGAAATGATCATCATTGGATTGAAGAGCACCCGGACTACTATTGCTATAATGACGATGAAACGCTTCATCACCCGCATGGATGGTCAGATGTGAGCCAACTGAATTATGAAAATAAAGACCTGTGGGAAGACATGATAAGTGCCATGAAGTTTTGGATCAAAGAATGTGACATTGATGGTTATCGTTGCGACATGGCGCATCTCGTGGTGCTTGATTTTTGGATTGCCGCAAAAAAGAAACTCTCAAAAACTAAAAGCGGTTTATTCTGGCTCGCAGAATGTGAGCGACCTGAATACCACGAAGTATTTGATGCCACTTATACCTGGCGTTGGATGCACGCCTCCGAAGAATTTTATCATGGGAGAATGAAGCTGCAAGCCTTACTTACCGTTTTATATAAATCCGTCACAGAGTTTCCGGGCAATGCCTTCCGCGCTTACTTTACAAGTAATCATGATGAAAATAGCTGGAATGGAACACAGTTTGAAAAGTACGGAGATGCAGCAAAGCTGATGGCTGTATTCACGTGTACATGGAATGGCATGCCGATGCTCTACAGCGGGCAGGAACTGCCTAATAGAAAAAGGTTAAAATTTTTTGACAAAGACCCGATAGAATGGGACGGCAAATTTGAATTTCACGATTTTTACAAAACATTGCTGACGCTTCATAGTTCTAATGATGCGTTGCGGGCCGGAGATGAAGAAGTGCTGACAAAAATTATTTCTCATCCTGATGATCACGAAATTTTTTCTTATCTGAGGAAGAAAGAGCAGCACGAGGTTTTGGTTATTTTGAACTGCTGCAATGGAGCAAGGAATATGCAGGTGAAAGATGTGCATGGTTTATTCCGGAATGTATTTGGAGGCCGGGATATAAATTTTGATAACGAAGACCATGTTGATTTGCATCCATGGGGCTATTTGTTGTTTGAAAAAATTCCCATGCTTTCGAAGGAATAAGTGATTTTTTCATTTTAATATTTTCATCAAGTCAAGCATGCCTTTCCTGCAATCGTTTTCAATTAATACAGAAAAGACAAATCCTTTTCCATATAATATTTCTGCCGTAAAATTTGCGAAGCAAATACAGTTGGATAAACACATCAATATTTTTATAGGAGATAACGGTTGCGGCAAATCAACATTGCTGGAAAGTATTGCACTCAAACTTAATCTTCCGCTGATAGGCGGCTTCATCGGGAGCCACCCTGGTTTTGAAGCAGCACGAATCTTAAATCCGTTGATAGATATAAAATGGAAGCGTGAAACCAGCAAAGGCTTTTTCTTCAGGGCAGAAGATTTCAGTGACTTCATAAACTCTACAGAAAATGAACGCAGGAAAATAGCGGGCGACCTTAGTGAACTGAAAGGTGTTGTAGATGATTACATCATCAAACAGATGAGCGACAACATGAATTATTCTCTCCGCCGCATGCGAAAAGACTATGGAGAAAACATGCAGGCTTTTTCGCATGGAGAAGCTTACCTGAAAATATTGCAGATACGCATTGGCGACAAAGGAGTTTATCTTTTGGATGAACCTGAAGCGGCACTCTCGCCCCTGAAACAATTATCGCTGATATTTTTTATTCTCGAAGTTTTAAAAAGCAACAATGCACAGTTTATTATTTCGACACATTCGCCAATATTAATGGGCATTCCGGGCGCAAGGATTTACGAAATTCGCGAAGACAGTATGGAGCAGGTAAGTTATAAAGAAACAGACCACTATAGGATCACGAAAACTTTTTTGGATAACCCGGATTATTATTTGAGAGAGCGATAGCCGTCGGTACCGCAGGTCAGACGGCGGTTAGCTTTATACAACCTCGCCTCCTGTGCCCACTGGATAACCACCTTCGGCGCCAACCGCGTGAGCTTTGATGCAGACCGGTCTGATCTTCAAAATCGGTCTGACCTTCGGTGCCGACCGCCCCGGATGCTGAACGGCATAAAAAAACCACGGCAAATTAACCGTGGTTTTTTTATATATCGATTTAAGAATTGTTATTCTCCTGAATCATCAAGCACTAACGGATAATCATACGGCTCACTATAGCCTGGATAAAATCCCGTGATAGTTACTTGTTTATCACTGCCAACAATTGACTTCAATTCCTCTACTGATTTTACATCTTTGCCATCCGCTTTTGTTATAATAAAGCCATCCCTCATTCTTGTTTGATCATTGATGGCGCCTCCATTTATCTTTTTAACTATAACACCGCCATTTAATCCATATTCTTTGGCTTTTTTAGCATCAAGTGTTACCAGGTCAGCACCGAGCTTGTCAAGCATTTCATCAGCTTTTACAATGTCATAATTGCCGGCACTATTCTTTAAAGTAACCTTCATCGTACTTAGTGAACCATTTCTTTCAATGGTTACATTTATTTTATCGCCTGGCTTATAA
>JBBPZF010000612.1:0-14007 GCA_038199105.1 Chitinophagales bacterium
CAATTATTCTCCTTTAAAATTTGGTTTTCTTTTTTCTAAAAAGGCGGTAACGCCTTCATTAAAATCCCTGGTTAGCGCTGCCTTTTGCTGGTACTCATCTTCCGTATGTAATTGTTGTTCCAGGTTTTGTTCCAAAGATTTATTAAGCGCTTGCTTCGTATAGGCGAGGCCTTTAGTAGGAAGATCAGAGAGTGTTTTAGCAATTTTTTCGGCTTCTTCTGCAAAAATATCATCCGGGAAAAATTTATAAATCATTCCTGTGCGTTCAGCCTCTTCTGCAAAAATTTTATCGCCAAGCATCATGATGGCGCTTGCTTTTTGAAAGCCAACTAAGCGAGGTAAAAAAAATGTTCCGCCACTATCAGGAATCAATCCAATCTTACTAAATGCTTGTATAAAAGAAGCCGATTGAGCAGCGATCACTACATCACAACACAAGGCTATGTTTGCGCCTGCGCCGGCTGCAACCCCGTTTACTGCAGCAATCACAGGCTTGTTCAGATTTCGGATTTTATTGATTATCGGGTTATAATGTTCAACCAGCATCTTTTTCATACCAGGGCCACCAGGGTCAGTTACTTCAGCAAGATCTTGTCCTGCGGAGAAAGCCTTTCCCGCACCTGTGATGAACACGCACCTAACTTCATTTGTGCCTTCACACTTATCCAGTTTTTCCTGTAATAATAAAGTCATTTCACGATTGAAGGCGTTAAATTTTTCCGGGCGGTTCAGCGTGATGTAGGCGATGGAATTTTTTATTTCAAAGAGGATTGAAGACATGTTGGAATAGATAATTAATAATTCGTGTTTTAAAAATAAAAATTCCCTAATGACATTTAAAATAATCAAATGGCTCCATGCAATCGTTGCATTTATACAAGGCCTTGCAAGATGTGGAACCAAACTCGCTGAGCAATTTTGTATTAGTAGAATGACATTGTGGACATTCAACTTTTATTTCATCTTCTAGGTATTTCTGATCAAATGTTTTACCGACCGGAGGCGCAATTCCATAAGATTTTAATTTTTGTTTGCCGTTTTCCGTCATCCAATCTGTGGTCCACGCGGGCGAAAGTTGCTGAGTGATTTTTATTTTTTTATACCCGTTTTGCAAAAGCGCTATTCGGATATTCATGGCTATCATATCCATTGCAGGGCAACCACTGTAGGTAGGCGTGATGAAAACTTCTATTTCACTATCGTCATTTTTTATATCTCTTATAATCCCAAGGTCAATAACCGATAGCACAGGAATTTCAGGATCATACACGTCCTCCATCAATTGCCAGATTTCATCAACAGTAATATTTTGTTTCGTATCTATCATTAGCCTACCATTTGCAGCCGGGATATGCCCGCTGAAGGAATTGCATTTCAGCAAGAATAAAACCGAGGTGTTCTGTATGTACGCCTTCTTTGCCGCCACCTTGCATCCAGGTACTTTCCTGTTTTGGATAGGCAAGGGTTGCCTGCTGAAATGTTTCAGTCACCTTATTTTTCCAGTCATTTTTTAGCTTGCTCACGTCAACGCCTACCTGTTCTTTAGACGCAATAATTTCATAAGCGGCTGGCTCGAACATTTCACCTGTGTATGGCCACAATTCTTCGAGAGCAAATTTTATACGCCCGTTGCTTTCTTCCGTACCATCGCCGAGCCGGATTACCCATTCACTGCTCCATCTTACATGGTAGGTAACTTCCTTTAAAGATTTTTCTGCGATAGCAGAAAGTTGTTTATCCGAAGAATAAATAAGTTTCTGATAAAAATAAAATTGATAAGTGTTGAAGAGAAATAATTTTAAAATAGTCTTTGCCCAGTCGCCATTTGGAAGTTCAGCAATTAAAAGATTTTTGAATTCATTTGCATCTCTAAGATAGGCCAGTGTATCTTCTGTAGCTACATCTAAATGCTCTGCCGGGGAGAGAGCTTTTGCATCTTTACTGTCATTATCAAAATTAATAATGTTCGACGCGTGTTGATAAAAATTTCTTGACTGTCCTATTAAGTCCAACGCAATGTTGCTGATGGCAATATCCTGCTCAAGCATAGGGCCGTGCCCGGTCCACTCACTCAGGCGATGGCCCATTATTAGAGAATTATCCGCTAAATGAAGGATATAGTTAAAAAGATGATCAGGCATTACATGTGTTTTAATTCATCAGGCAAATCATAAAAAGTAGGATGACGATAAACTTTATCATTAGCGGGGTCGTACATGCTTGCTGCATCGTCGGGGTTAGATGAATGGATATTTTTTGATTCGATAACCCAAATGCTTACACCTTCCATCCTGCGGGTATAAACATCCCTTGCATTCTCAATAGCCATCTGCGCATCTGCAGCGTGCAGGCTACCAACGTGCTTGTGATCGAGCCCCTGTTTGCTTCTAATAAAAACCTCCCAAAGTGGTTCGTCTGAATTCATTATTGATTATTTATCTGACTGTTCTATTTTTAAAAGCTTCAAAGTCCCCTTCAGGGGATTTAGGGGTTCCAAAGTCCCCTTCAGGGAATTTAGGGGTTGGTTTAGCCGCTTTCTTTCTCGCATGTTCCAAAGCTGCTTCTCTTACCCACTCACCCTTTTCGTGCGCACTAACTCTTGCGGTTAAACGCTCTTTATTACAGGGGCCGTTTCCTTTTACCACATTCCAAAACTCTTCCCAATTTATTTCTCCAAAATCGTAATGCTTGGTTTCATCATTCCATGTAAGATCAGCGTCAGGAATGGTGAGCCCAAGAATATCCGCTTGCTCTTTGCAGATGTCAACGAATTTTTGCCGCAGTTCATCATTGGTGAATCTTTTTATTTTCCATTTCAAACTTTGAGCAGTATGTGGTGAAGCATCGTCATTTGGCCCAAACATCATAAGGCTGGGCCACCACCACCTGTTCAACGCATCTTGCGCCATGGCTTTTTGTTCTTTGGAGCCACGGGAAAGTGTAAGTAAAATTTCAAACCCTTGTCGCTGATGAAAACTTTCTTCTTTACATACCCTTATCATAGCGCGGGCATAAGGACCGTAAGAGGCGCGACACAATGGAACCTGGTTCATAATGGCAGCGCCATCCACGAGCCAGCCAATGGCACCAATATCTGCCCACGACAATGTAGGATAATTAAAAATGGAAGAATATTTTGCTTTGCCACTTAATAACTGATCAACCATTTCTTTGCGGCTAATGCCCATGGTTTCTGCTGCTGCATACAAGTAAAGCCCGTGGCCAGCTTCATCCTGCACTTTTGCAAGCAGCGTTGCTTTTCTGCGAAGAGAAGGAGCACGTGTTATCCAGTTCCCCTCGGGTAACATGCCTACAATTTCGCTGTGTGCATGCTGGCTTATTTGCCTGATCAATGTTTTTCTGTAATCATCCGGCATCCAATCTTTCGGCTCTATTTTTATTTCCTGTTCAACTTTATCATCAAATATTTTTTGAAATTCTTCTGTTGCCATGTTGCTAAATGTTATGCTCAAAGGTACAAATTAAGAGATGCAAAAACTAACAGTCGTTAGTTAAAATGTTGATGAGAGGTCTGCCAAAATAAAAGTCGCAATTCACGATTTCACGTCAAAATCCACCACAACTTTTTTACTTCTTGGATGCGATTGGCATGTGAGAATAAAGCCTGCTTCTACTTCTTCCGGCTCAAGGCCATAATTCACTTCCATTTCCACTTCACCTTCTATCAGCTTTGATTTGCATGTACAGCATACGCCGCCTTTGCAGGCAAAGGGAAGATCCGCGCCTTCGGCCAATGCGGCGTCAAGAATATTATTGCTGTTGTAATCAAGATTGAAATTGAAGCTGCGTCCATCCAGCTTTACGGTTATGTTACTTCCGTCTTCCGCAGGTGCTGTTACAGCTTTATAAACTTGTGTATGTTTCCCTGTAGGGGTTGTAAATAATTCGAAATGAATTTTCTTTTTACTAATTCCTTTGTTTTCTAAAAGATCTTTTACGTTAAAAATCATTTGTTCGGGGCCGCATATAAAGAAGTCATCAACATTTTTATAGTCAATAAGCTTCGCCAGTTGGTTACATTTGTCAACATCTATTCTCCCATAGTTAATATCAGCTTCTGTTCGTTCCCGGCTTAATATATAGTACAGCCTGAATCGTTGCAGGTACTTATCTTTTAATGCTTCAAGGCTTTCTTTAAAAATTATTGACGAAACATTTTTGTTGCCATAGACGAGCGTGACGTTACTCAACGGTTCATTGTGCAGTATATATTTAATAAGTGAAATTATCGGTGTAATTCCGCTGCCGGCGGCAAAAAAAACATAACTTTTTTTTTCGCTTTCATTCAACTCTTTTATAAAAGTGCCTGTTGGAGGCAGTACATTGAGTATATCACCTTTCTTAAGACCTGAATTTGCAAAGGTTGAAAACGTGCCATTGTAAACCTTCTTCACTGCTACTCTTAATTCGTTATCGCCGGGACTGCTGCAGATGGAATATGACCTTCTTATTTCTTCCTCAGCATTAAACCTTATGGTAATGTTTTGCCCGGCCTTATACAAAAAATCTTTTTTAAATTCCGCAGGGATGTCAAACGCAATGGAAACGCAATCTGGCGTTTCTCTTCGTATATCTTTTACCGTTAGTTTATGAAAATGTATCGCCAATTGATTTAATTTAAGCCGCCGGGAACGGGCTGTTATGTTTACTAATTATTGTCATTTGATACTGTGCTATTTTCAATTGAGTGGTTTTTCAATCCTTCTATTAAGATCTTTACCATACTCTCCTCAAGGGTTTTTGCATCTACTTTTCTTCCGGACCTGTGCCAGTTTTCTATACCACCAATTGCTGATAAAATAGTAAGCACAGCTACGTTCGCATTTACCGGGCTGATTTCATTCTTATTAATACCCTTTTGCAATAGAGCTGCCAGCCTGGCTCTATAGTTGCGCCGTTGATTTTTAAAATCGGTAAGAAACGGTTCATGAAGGTGCCTCCATTCATGATCAGAAATATATACATTTTCATATTCTTCCATCATCATAGAAATATGAAAACGGATGATGCTTTCCATCTTAAGGAGAGTGTTTTCGGAGCTCAATTCCACTTCTTTTAAATGAGCAATAAACGATCGGCCAATTTTAAGACATACATCCTTAAGTATTTCTTTCTTTGACTCAATATGATTGTAAAGGCTTGGCGCTTCCACGCCGATGGCCACAGCTATATCCCGCATCGAGGTAGCCACATAGCCCTTTTCTTTAAATATTGAAGCTGCCGCTCTGATTATTACATCTTTTTTAGAACCGTTTTTGGCCGGGATAATTTTAGCCATTTTTAAAAAAATAGATTTTGTCAAAACTAACACTTATTAGTTTTTGTAAAATTTTGCACAACTTTTCTAAATAAGATTATTAAATCCTTTGTAGAGTATAGCTTTGTATTTTAATAAATTAAATGTTTAAAGGCCTATATTATCTAATTTTGTGCGTTATAAAGATTTTGTAGATGCAACTAAATTCAGTGGATAAGGTGGAAAGTATTTCACCTGGAGATTTTAAAAATAATTATTACCTGCCCAAAAAGCCCCTTGTAATTACAGGTCTTGCGAAGGAGTGGCCCGCCTATGAAAAGTGGACGTGGGATTATTTCAAAAAAATAGTAGGAGACAAAAAAATTGGATTATATAATAATGTAAAAAGTGATGCTTACACGCCGATAAATACTGCTGATGATTATAAAACATTTGAAGAATATATTGACATGATACAAAACGGTCCGGCAGCTTGGCGCATATTTTTATTCAATATTTTTTCCCACGCTCCGCAGCTTGTAAAAGATTTTACATGGCCGGAAGAATTGATGACAGGATTTGTGAAAAAATATCCAATGCTTTTTACAGGTGGGGAAACTTCAATAACCCACATGCACTTTGATATTGACCTTTCCCATATTCTTCATACGCAATTTGCAGGTAAAAAGCGCGTATTGTTATTTCGCCATGAAGAGCAGCATAAATTATACAGGAAACCTTTTGAAGTGCTTAGCCTGGCAGATTTTTCTAATTACTACAAGGGATCGGGTAATCCTGACTATAATAAATTTCCTGCTTTAAAATATGCCACAGGTTACGAGCTGATAATGGAACATGGTGATACGTTATTTATGCCTGCCGGCTATTGGCACCACATGGAATACCTTGAAAGCGGATTTGCAATGAGTCTGCGTGCATTGCAAAATTCTATCTCAGGAAAGGCAAGGGGCGCCTGGAATTTGTTTGGTATGAGAAGCATAGATACCATTATGAAAAAAACTAATCCGAAGTGGTGGTATAATTATAAAATCAGGAAAATTGATAAATTTGCGAACGATGAAATAAGAAAATATTATTAATAAAACTGGTTAAAATTCTTTTAATACAAAAATTCGTATTACTTTAGCAGCCCATTCTATATTTTCCTTTTCCTATATTACAAGACCGTACACAACCCAATAGCTTTAGCCAAAGTTTTCAAAAACTATAATAAATATTTAATATCCTCCTCGAACGTATTTTAAGGGAACTGAACATTTTTCTTGTGGTTTCAGAGGTAAGCAAGGCCGGTGATTTTTATCACTGGCCGTTTTTTATTTTATGATTTTAGGAACGATGAACAAGATTACGAAAGTGAAATTTTCTTTTTTGGAGATAAGAATTTTCCGTGTAGATAACTTTTCAAGAATTGAGAGGTAAAAGAAATATAAAGCCTATTCAAGGGCGTGGTTCATAAACTTTACAAGAGGCATCAACGCTTTAAATGCTTTTGAAACCTCTGTGGCAAGTGAAGGAAGGGTAAGAACGGCATCCGCAATATTTTTTGTGGCTACAAAGCTTTTTAATTTTAAAAACTCCAGTGCAGCATTGTCTTTCTCATATCCTTTTGGAGCGTTTACCAGCATATCATTTTTGTTCACCTCCAGGCTGCCATACTGCTTAGTAAATGATGAGCTGTTAAGAATTTTTGTAAACTCAGGGTAACAATAATCAATTTCCTGTCTTAATTTTTTTAATTCCGGCGCTGCAGGCATCCACAGTCCGCCTCCGGCAAAGCTTTTGCCGCCTGGCTCAAGATGAAAGTAATATCCTGCATATATTGATTTTTTTCCCCCTTTATTAAAAGAGGCGCCCATATTGGTTTTGTAGGGGGTTTTATCTTTCGAAAATCTTATATCCCTGTTTATACGGAAAGTACAGTTTTTAACTTCGAGAAGTTTGATATCCTCATCAAATGAAGACAGGCGATCAAGAATGCCTTTCACAAAATTCTCGAAATCAGTTTTAGCAGAAAGATATTTTTCCTTGTTTTTATCAAACCAGGGTTTGTTATTGTTCTTTTTAAGATTGCTTAAAAAAGATAGGGAGGATGATTGGAGCATTCAGTTAGATTATAGAACCGAGTGGATTTTTTGGAATGGTTTACCTAGAAACATTGGCCCAGTTTTCACCGCTTTTTATCCGGTAAATTGTCATTTCACTTACATCGTATTTTTCAGCGATTTGCTTGAAAGTGAGTTTGCGGCGTGGGCTCTCGATAAGTGTTTTTATAGCTTTTACCTGTTTAGCATCCAGCTTTAATCCCTTGGTTCTTGAATTTTGCACTTTTTTATATGCGATTTTATCCGGGCTTTTTTGCTGATGAGTGCTTACTTCTTTTTGAGTAGACCACTTCAGATTTTTGACATGATTATCTGTTTTATCATGATTAAGATGAATCACAAATTTTTCTTTGGGTGAATTTTTTTTGCCGAAAAGCCTGGCAACCTCGCGATGAAAATATATGGTACCGTTAGTGTCATTTATATGCAAATTCAGCGTCCTATACCCGGAAGTAAGGGAGCCATCTAATATCTTGCCATCTGCAATTACATCATCATAATAACTGGCCATGCGGCCATGTGATGAAACTGCATATTTTTTTCTCAATTGTTTCCAGCTTTTGAACTGGAGTTGCTTCCAAATTTCACCGTTATTTTTTTTGATCATAATTGAGGTTTAAAATAAAGTTACAAAACTAACTTTGGATCATATTTAAAAAATCCTGCTCGTTTATTATTTTGATTGATTTTATTTTCTTTGCTTTTTCGAGTTTACTTCCCGCAGATTCTCCCGCCACTAAATAATTAAGATTGCTGCTGACAGAAGACAGAAGTTTTCCTCCATTATCTTCCGTGAGTTTTTCCGCATCACTTCTTTTGAGCGTAGGCATTGTGCCGGTAAACAGGAATGTTTGCCCGCTTAATGGCCCTTTAATTTCCTGCTTTTTATTTCCCTTTATGTTTATCCCTTTCGCGGCAAGATCTTTAAGCATGGTAACATTATCTTCATTCTGAAAAAAATCATAAATGCTTTCACTTACTTTATCCCCTATGTCTTTCAATTGACGCAGGTCATCAATAGAAAATTTTGTAAGTTCAAAAATGTCGTCAACTGTCTTGCCTAAAACTTTAGCTGTGGTTTCTCCTACGTACCTTATTCCCAAGCCAAATATAAGCCTGTTAAGGCTTTGCTGCTTTGAGCTTTCAATGGCTGTTTGCAGGTTATCTATAGATTTTTGGCCAAAGCCTTCCAGCTTTTTTATTTCATCAAAATCAATAGTATAAATGCCCGGTATATTTTTAAGTAAGCCAAGGCTATAAAATTTTCTCACATTGGCTTCGCCAAAACTTTTTATATCCATTGCATCTTTACTTACGAAATGGATAATGCGCTCAACTACCTGGGCTTCACAATTAATATTTACGCATCTCCAGATTGCTTCACCTTCCGGCTTTATCAATGGATCGTTGCACACAGGACAGTTGTTGGGAAAATGAATTTTCTTTTCGTTTCCTGTGCGCAGGTCGGTAAGTGGTTTTACAATATAAGGTATTACATCACCAGCCCTTTCAACTATAACTGTATCGCCTATGCGCAAATCTTTTTCTTCAATTATATCTGCATTGAAAAGAGAGACCGACGTAACAGTTACACCGCCGATAGGTACGGGTTCAATTTTGGCCACCGGCGTTACCGATCCCGTACGGCCAACCTGGAAGTCAACTTTTAATAGTTGTGAGGTTGCTTGCCTGGCTTTAAATTTATAGGCAATCGCCCAGCGTGGATGGTGTGTTGTGCTGCCGGTCTGCTGTTGCAATTCTACATTGTTCACTTTTATAACCATGCCATCAATCTCGTAGGGAAGTTCGTCTCTTTTAATTTCAAAAGCTTCACAGAAACCGATGATCTTTTCAATAGAATTAAATACCTTTTTTTCACGCACTGGTGTCTTAAAGCCAAGATTTGACAGCAACTCCAGCGTTCCGGCATGTGTGTTTAATAAAGCATGATTTTTATCAGTCTCTCCATCGCTAATATTTATAAAACTTACATGGTATAATATTGCCTCCAACTTTCTTTTTCTTACTGCTGCAGGATCTTTCATTCGCAGTGAGCCGGCAGCAGCATTTCGCGGATTGGCAAGCGGCGCCACACCATCTTCGGCAAGCCACTCGTTATACTTTCGAAAGTTTTCTTTCGTCATCAATACCTCACCGCGGATTTCTATTTTATCAATACCATATCTTGAAAAATTTGCTGATAAAGGAATAGATCCTATTTGCCTGATGTTAGTTGTTACATCATCGCCTGCCACACCATCGCCACGCGTGGCGCCTCTTATTAGCTTATCATTTTCGTAGATAAGGCTAATGCTTGCTCCATCAAATTTGGGCTCTGCACTGTATTCAATTGTTTCAGTATGTACAAAGCCCTTTACCCGTTTATCCCAATCTACAAGGTCTTGCGGATTATAGCTGTTTTCAAGGCTGAGCATAGGAACAAGATGTGGCACCGTTACAAAGTCTTTATTGAGGCTGTTGCCCACACGCTGTGTTGGCGAGTCTATAGTAACGAGTGCAGGATTTTCTTTTTCCAATTTCTCTAAAGCCTTGTAGAGCTTGTCATATTCTTCATCAGAGATCAGCGGATCATTTAAGATATAATACCTGTATTCATGAAACCTGAGCACATCTCTTAACTCATCTGCATGGGTTGCTTTTTTTATTAAATCTTTGGTTAATGCTTGAAGGCGGATTGTTTGTTCCTTTGTGTACATTTCGAAATTTTAATTCAAAAAAATAAAAATACTCAGTTTACTTCTTTCTTGGCAAAAATTTAAAAGGATGTAGAGGTTTTCACCAGTCCGGAATATTTTTGAATAGTTTTTTTCTATTTTTTTGATGAAGTGTTCGTAGTATAAAATAATGTGTGTAGTTTACACGACAAATTGCTGATATGAAAAAAATTGTACCTTTTTCTCTCCTTCTATTATTCTTTACATTGCCGGGTTTCTCGCAGTTGTTGTCATGGACACCTGATTTTATCCAGGAAAGTACCACGCCGATTGTAATAACTGCAGATGCCACCAGAGGCAATCATGGCTTATTAAATTATACGCCTACTACAGATGTTTATGTGCACACCGGAGTTATTACAAATTTTAGTGCCAGCTCGTCGGACTGGAAGCATGTTAAATTTAACCAGAATTTTAACCAGCCCAACCCGGCTTTGCAAGCAACTTATTTGGGTAACAACAAATGGCAGTTTACTATCACCGGCGGCCTGAGAGCTTATTACGGCCTTACTGATCCCACTGAAGTGATTCAAAAAATTGCGATTCTTTTCAGGAATGGCGCTGGCACAGTGAAGCAAGCCAATGCTGACGGGAGTGATATGTATATTCCTGTAAACACGTCAGCTCTTGCAACAAGATTTACAGTTCCTTTTATACAGCCTACTTATACTCCTACACCAGAAACCATTACAAAAAACATTGGTGATAATATTGCGATGACAGCGGTAGCAAATATTCCATCTACTTTAAAATTATATTTTAACGGCACCGTCGTGCAAACAGCAGCAAACGCTACAACTATTTCCGCCAACCCCGCGATAGTGGTTGGAGGTACTCAGGTGCTGGTGGCAGAAGCTACTAATGGCAGCACTAAAGTATCTGATACTATTAAATTTTTCGTGTCAGGTGGTGTAACCATCGCTCCGTTACCTGCCGGTGTTAGGGATGGAATAAATTATAATCCAAATAACACATCTGCTACCCTTGTGCTTTATGCACCGGGTAAAATGCGTGTGTCTGTAATTGGTGAATTTGCCGGAAGCAACTGGACGGAGCAACCGCAATATCAATTAAATAATACGCCCGATGGAAATTATTGGTGGATCACCCTTAATGGATTGACGCCAGGAAATGAATATGCGTTTCAATATCTTGTAGATGGCACATTAAAAATTGCGGAGCCTTACACAGAAAAGGTGTTGGATCCGTACAACGATCAATATATACCTGCAAGCACGTATCCTTCTTTAAAGGCGTACCCCACGGGACTTACAACAGGTGTGGTAAGTATATTACAAACCGCATCGCCTGCTTATAGTTGGCAGGCAAATAATTTTCAAAGGCCAGATAAAAGAAACCTGGTCATTTATGAATTGCTTGTGAGAGATTTTGTTGCCAAACATGATTGGAACACACTGCGTGATACACTTAACTATCTAAAAAAGCTTGGGATAAACGCTATTGAAATAATGCCTTTTAATGAATTCGAAGGCAATATAAGCTGGGGCTACAATCCTGATTTTTATTTTGCACCTGACAAATATTATGGTCCGGAAAACACCTTGAAAGAATTTATTGACAGCGCACATAAAAATGGAATTGCCGTAGTGATGGACATCGCTTTAAACCATTCCTTTGGTTTAGCGCCTATGGTGCAGTTATATTGGGATGCCGCTAACAACAGGCCTGCGGCAAATAATCCCTGGTTCAACCCTGTGCAGAAGCACGCCTTCAATGTCGGTTACGATATGAATCATGAAAGCCTTGCCACCCGTTATTTTGTGAGCCGCGTTGTTGAGCATTGGCTTACTGATTATAAGATTGATGGCTTTCGCTTTGACCTTTCAAAAGGCTTTACGCAAACACAAACCTGCGATGCCAATGGGAACAATTGTAATGTAGGCGCCTGGGGTAATTACGATCAAAGCAGGGTGGATATCTGGAAAAGATATTATGACACACTGCAATTAAAATCGCCCGGCTCTTACTGCATACTGGAGCACTTTGCTGATAATAGCGAAGAGATTGCTTTATCAAACTATGGTATGATGCTTTGGGGAAATATGAACTATAATTATAACCAGGCAACCATGGGATATTCCAGCGGCTGGAATTTTGGCTATGGTATCGCATCAGTTCGCGGCTGGGCAAACCCATATCTCGTGACGTATGCCGAAAGCCATGACGAGGAAAGATTGATGTATAGAAATATCCAATATGGAAATTCATCCGGCTCAAACAATATAAAGGATACAACTACTGCACTTAAAAGGGAAGAAATGGCAGCCGCATTCCTGTTTACTATTCCAGGTCCGAAAATGCTTTGGCAGTTTGGTGAGTTGGGTTATGACTATTCAATTAACTATTGCCAGGATGGATCAATTAATAATAATTGCCGCACAGATCCAAAACCTATAAGATGGGATTATTTAGCACAACCTGCCCGCAAGAAATTGCATGATGTTTACAGTTCATTGATTAAGCTTCGCTTTAATAATTTGTATAAAAATCTTTTTACTTCTAATACAATCCAGCAGGACTTTACAGGCGCTTTCAAATATTTGAAACTTAGCCAGGGCGGCGCATCAATAGTAGTTATTGGAAATTTTGATGTGATACCGCAAACAGGTTCTGTAACTTTTCAAAATGCAGGAACGTGGTATGATTATTTAAACGGCACAACTATTACTGTCACAGGCACTCCCCAATCTTTTAATTTGCAACCAGGCGAATATCATGTGTACCTGAATATGAATGCAGCTTTGCCGGTGACGCTTATCAGTTTTGATGGCAAAAATAACGGAAGTAAAAACCTGCTATCGTGGAAAGTTGCTAATGAAACAGGCCTCAAATATTATGAATTGCAGCGTAGTGAAGATGGACAAAATTTTTCAGCTATTGCTACAATCAATGCGACAGGAAATTCTAATTATTCTTTTTCTGATATTCTTACTTCAGCCTCATCACAAGTATTGTATTACCGCTTAAAGAATGTGGATAAGGATGGTAATTTTAAATTAAGCGCTATAGTAAAAATCAGGATAGGTGGAGCGGAAAACTTTGCGGAAGTAAATCCAAATCCATTTAAAGATAATTTGACGCTGAACATTGAATCTCCTTCGCAGGATGAAGTGACGTTGGTTGTAACAGACCTTAGTGGCAGGCAGTTATTAAAGCAAAATCAAAACATATCTGCAGGTAAAAATATAGTGAACATTAATGGAGCGAATAAATTTGCAAAGGGAAGTTACCTGCTTACCATAATAGCATCTCAGCGAATGCAAACCATTAAAATAATAAAAGGAAATTAAAAAGTACTGCATTAGATACTAACAGTGAAAGCTAAAGCACCCTTGTGCAACCTTATTTTATTTTTATAATAACATGACAGAATCTCCAACAGAAAAACTTCAAAAGAGTATAAAAACTTTTAAAGTAATTCAATCAGAAGTACAAAGCATTAATCGGGTTGCTTTATCTATCGATTGTGTAATTTTTGGTTTTGATGACAACAAGCTGAAAGTATTGCTTATACGCTCGGATCTAAAAAAATTTCAAAATAAATGGACACTCCTCGGAGACCTTGTAAAACCTGATGAGGATCTCGACACATCTGCTTATAATATATTAAAAAAGCGAACCGGCCTAAGCGATGTTTACCTCGACCAGGTGCACACTTTCGGAGAAGTATCCCGCCATCCGGCAGGCAGGGTGGTTACAGTTGCTTACTGCTCGCTTATAAACATACAGCATCATCGCCTGAATATATTAGATAACGAAATACACTGGCATGAAGCTGACAATGTAACAGATCTCGCATTTGATCATCAAAAGATATTTGAAACTTGCTACAGGTGGCTACAAAAAAGAGTACAGGAGCATCCGCTCGGGC